>JBMSPY010000024.1:0-14408 GCA_049423005.1 Cyclobacteriaceae bacterium | reverse complement strand
GAAACTGGCTTACCCGATGGGGTCGCGTTGAATGTCAACTTTCCGCCTAAACGGCACGAGCATATAAAAGGAATCAAAGTATGTCGCCAGGCTAATGCCAAGTGGATTGAAGACTTTGATCAACGCTTTGATCCAAATGGTCGCCGCTATTTTTGGATGGCTGGTAACTTTGTCAATTTTGATAAAGGAGAGGATAATGATGAATGGGCCATTGCGAATAATTATGTTTCGATTGTTCCTTGTCAATTTGATCTTACCGCACATCATGCCATTCGTACACTTAATGACAACTGGGGTGATACCCTGATCTGATGAAAAAAACCAGCATTCTTGCCCTTGTATTGGGTGTCTTTTTACAGACGTTCGCACAGACCGGTACTGTAAAGGGTAGGGTTATTGATAATGAAACATTGGAGGGACTTCCTAATGCCAATATTTTTATTGATCAGACCACATTTGGTGTCGCTGCCGACAGTGACGGAAATTTTATATTCAACAATATTCCAACGGGTACGGCTGTTCTTGTTTTCTCTTTTGTAGGGTATAAACCTTATCAACGGAATGTTACGGTAGAAGAAGGGAAAACGGTTGAATTCATTATCCGAATGGCGCCTGAAAAAGAGGAGCTTGCTGAGGTAGAGATTAAAGCAGAAAAAGATAAAAAGTGGGAAGCAGATTTGCGCAAGTTTCAAAGGTACTTCTTAGGCGATGACCGAATTGGTGCTAAATGCACCATCACCAACCCATGGGTTTTGGAGTTTTCGGAGGACAAACAAACCAAGGACTTTTTGGCAACAGCCTCGGAGCCTCTTCAAATAAACAATGCGGCGCTGGGTTATAAAGTTACCTTCTTCCTTAAAGATTTCCGACATTCCAATTACGCTTATCGCATTGCGGGAAACTCACAGTTTACCGAATTACCATCCAATGATCCCAAAGAGGTTGTTCAGCAGATGAAATACAGGATGGAATCCTACCTTCTTTCCCAGCGTCATTTTTTTAAATGTATTCTGGATAATAAACTGAAGGAAAATGGGTTTCAACTGTACATCGAAAAGCCACAGTTCGGCTCTACCCGAACGCAGTCTTTTTCGGTTGAGCTTGGCAAGAGTGTTGCCAACTGGACTCCGGGCATGCCCGAATTTGTAAGTAAGGGAGTTTATCGTTTGAGGCTACCTGATAAATTGGAAATCCACCATACCAACACGCCTACCGATAGAAGGGTCTATAAGGATGTTACTTACGCTGTGAGTTGGATGGAAGTTAAAGGAGGATTTGTTCTGGTCAATGAATTGGGGGTTCCTCTCAATCCTGGGGTGGTAACAACCTCTGGAGAAATGAATTTGGGTAAAGTAGGTCACATGCTTCCCCTGAATTTTACTCCGGGTGAAATTATCCGCGCAGCTGATGTGGTAAAGCTTGTTCGCTATGAGCGGCTTAGGGAAAAGGTGTATGTGGCCACAGATCGGCCTTTTTATTATCCTGGTGAGACCATCCGTCTGAAGGCCTATATGAATTACGGAGTGCCTTCGCTGCGTGATTCGTTGTCATCCATTTTACATGTTGATTTATTTAATCAGGATAAGAAGCTTATTCAATCTGAACTTTTAAAAATCGATAGCGGATATGCCTTTGGTGGATTAAAAATCCCGGATACGGTGCGGCACCAGGTGATGTATATCCGCGCCTGGACAAAGTGGATGCGCAATTATGGAACAGGTTCTTTTTTTGTTAAGCCCCTTTATCTTCTTAATCCAGGTGAAGTGCCAGCGGGAAATTCAGATCGTTCGCAGTCCACTTCCGGGCTTACAGTTAAATTAATTGAACGTGACGGTGGCAAGGCCTTACTTGTTGCTTATAGTGATTCCGTTCGGGGAGTCATCCCTGCACATCTGAATGTTTCGGTTAGTGCTATACTGAAGGGAACTCCGGTTCAGGACACTAAAATGATTGTAGATCACTATCCGATAGGTTCACGTGAGCCAGTTCCACATTCCACCTTCACGCATCCAATCGAATATCATCAGCAACTGATCGGACGGGTTCTGGGTTTATCCAAAAAACCGATGGAAGGCTCCGTAACACTTGTTCTGGGAAATATGGAAGATGTCAGGGTAGTTAATACTGGTTCAGATGGAATCTTTGTGGCAGATAGTCTGTTGTATTACGATTCTGTTACAGTTGCTACTCAGGTAAAAAATAAGCGTGGAAAGGTTGAGGGATCTGTTACCTGGGTTAAGGAGGATCAGCCATTCCAGGATTTTTGTTCCTGGGAAAGATACGCGGTTGTTGAATGAGGTCACGGTAACGGATAAGCGACCGCAGCCAACGGAGCGGATGCCCTATGGTGATCCGGATCATGTTCTCTATAGTGATCAGTTGGTTTCTACGCAAACAGGAATGAATCTGCTTAATAGTCTAACCGGAAAAATTCCTGGTATGCAGGTTATTACAACTTTTGATGAAAATGGGGCCCGTCGGAAGATTGTTATGCGAGGTGGCACTACCACCATTCGTGGCTCTTTAGAGCCACTCGTTTACATCAATGGTGTGCCTTCGGCGTCGACCGATGGTACGGCTGCCTCTATTTTAGAGCAAATTAATCCTATGGATGTCGAAAGAGTGGAGGTAATTACCCGAACCAATGCCATGATGGGATCATTGGGCGCTAATGGACTCATTTCTATTTTTACCAAAATCGGTGTTACGAATAACAATAATTTTGGAGGAGGATTCATTACTTCACGTTGGAAAGGGCTTCAGTCTGGCTATGAAAAGTCATTTAGTCCTAAAGAAGGGCAGTCCGCGGCTACCGTATATTGGAATCCACAAATTTTTTTACAGCCAGATTCAGAAGGCATTTTAATTCCATTAGAGGGAATTCCGGCTGGTTATTATTCTGTTTTAGTGGAGGGTGTAACCATTTATAATGAACCTGTGCGTAGAGTTCAGGTTATTGATTTCTAATAACAAATTCTAAATAGGATCCACATCATAAATGATGCGGAGGCGTTTCATTTTTTGATCAGCCGTGAGTACTTCGCCAATTCGGATCAACTTTGATTTGATTTCATGTAGTTTTCCTTGCGAACGTGGAATTTTAAGAAGGAGTGTCTGAATGAACTCATTCCTGATCTTACCAATTGGAGGTTCCGCAGGTCCGAGCGTGGTGAGTGTTGGCATTGATTTACCCAAGCTTTGGGCAAAAGCCTGAGCGCCTTCCAGGCTAGTCCGTTTATCAGGATGGCGAAATGAAATTTCGATTAGTCTGCTGTATGGTGGATAAAATGTTTTACGGCGGTCGTCCAATTGAGTATCTAAAAAGTCAGCCACTTTATGATTTTTAAGGTAATTAAAAAGGCGATTTTCAGGATCAAAAGTTTGGATGAGAACAAAACCTTTTTGATCTCGCCTGCCGGTTCGTCCACTAACCTGAGTGATTGTTTGAAAGGCCCTTTCCTGAGATCTGAAATCAGGAAAATGCATCAACCGATCGGCATCAAATACGCCAACCAATCCCACTTTGTTGAAATCAAGTCCTTTGGAAACCATTTGTGTCCCTACCAAAATTTGGGTTTTACCTGACTCGAAATCGTTTAATATATTTTCATGACTGTATTTTCCTCGTGTTGTATCGAGGTCCATTCGGTTAACGGTGGCCGATGGAAAGTATAATTTTACCTCTTCTTCTAACTTTTCTGTTCCTGGACCAGGGCTTAGCAATGACTTACTTCCACATGAAGCGCATGCTTGCGGAATTTTTTCCTTATAGCCACAGTAATGACAAATGAGCGCGTTTTTGAATTGATGGTACGTTAGGCTAACCGAGCAATTCATGCATTGTGGAGTGCTTCCGCAATCACTACATTCAATGCAAGGCGCATATCCTCTTCGGTTCTGAAATAAAATTATTTGTTGATTTTGTTCAAGGGTAAATTGAATGGCTTCCAGCATTGGGCGGCTAAAGGATCCTTTCAACCTTTTTAATTTTTTTTCCAGGCCAAGATGAATGGTATCAATTTTAGGAAGTTGTGCATTTCCAAAACGCTGAGTTAACTCAACCAAGCCAAAGTTTTCATTTTTGGCTAAATACCAGCTTTCTACTGAGGGGGTCCCGGATCCTAAAATAATTTTGGCCTGGTGCAATCGGGCCAACATTAACGCAGTATCTCTTGCCTGATAGCGTGGTGTACGATCTTGTTTGTAGGATCCATCATGTTCTTCATCCACAACAATGAGGCTAAGGTTTTCAAAGGGTAAAAAAATGGACGAACGGACCCCTATCACCACTCGTACTTCTCCATTGGCCACTTTAGTCCACACTTCTACCCGCTCATTATCAGAAAATTTGGAATGATAAATTCCAAGTTTATTTCCGAAGACTCGCAGTAGTCTTCTTACCATTTGTGTTGTCAATGCAATTTCTGGAAGTAAAAAGAGGGCTTGGCCTCCAGCCTCTATGGCATCCTGAATTAAGCTTATATAGATTTCCGTTTTTCCGCTACCCGTAACACCGTGGAGTAAGACCGGTTTATTTGTGTTGAAGTGCTCCAGGATTTTTTCTCGCGCTTCTTTTTGGAAAGTGCTTAGGACTGGAATGGCCTCCGATTCCTCTTTCATTTCAGGAAACCGTGGGACAGTTACTTCAAACTCCTCGATGATTCCTTTTTTAAGAAGCGTTTTTAGTGCCGATGTAGTATCAGATTCATGTATGAGCAGTGATTTGGCTATACCCTTATTATTTATTGACGGCTCCTGGAAGATGGGTAAGTGTTTCAGAAGGGTGAGTAAAATGGCTTCTTGTTTTGGTTTAGTGCCAATTTCTTGAAATACTTTTTCAAGAGCAGTATTGGACAGAAATTCAGAGCCAAAACGTATCCTTTTTTCTTTTTTAGGCTTATAATTTTCTCTGATCTCCTCAATAATTACAATGGCATCCTTTAGTCGAAGAGACTTTAGAATACTGTGCAAACTCTTTACTTGTAAAAATTTGGCCAGATCCGAGTAGGACACCGTTTCATACCGCACGCGATTTAAAATCACCCACTCTTTTTCACTGAAGGCAAAAGCCGGCTCTTCATAATTAAAATCCGGATTAATCTGGATAAGTGACTCAGAAGAGAGTTTTAGTCCGGAGGGCATGGCTGCATTTAATACCTCACCTTCAGTGCACATATAGTATTCAGCCATCCATTTGAACAGATTGATCTGTTGATTGGTAAACAATGGCTCTGTATCCAGAATTTCGAGTAAAGATTTGGCTTCGTAGTCGGCCGGTGGCAGTTCGTGTATATTGAGAATGAGGCCGGTTAGAATTTTTTTAGGACCGAATGGAACAATTACCCGCTTAAGATGCTGTAATTCCGATTCCAATAGCGTGGGAACTCTATAGGTAAACAACCGAGGAATCGGGACGGGTAGCAGGATATCTGCAAATTTTGTCAGACGTTCAGAAGATTCCATCGTTGTAAATTACGTCAAAGATCTGCAAAACCTCGTTTACTGTTTTCCTGAATGAGGCAGTCCCGCCGGCATTAAACCGCTTCCTTTACGTTGTTGATTTTTGTAACATTAGCTGTTTGTAAACTGATTCGATTATGAAAGCCACCCTGTTTTTACTGGTTCTTATTGTTGTGTTTAATTCTGGATTTGGACAAGGAGTTTTGAAAGAGTCTCTTTCTCTGAAAAGTCAAATACTGAATAAAAATGCCGAATACTCGATTTATCTGCCGCCTGATTATGAAACTTCATCGCGACGGTATCCAGTTTTGTATTTGCTTCATGGCTATTCCGATGACGAAACCGGATGGACACAGTTTGGTGAGGTGACCGCTATTGCCGACCGTCAACTGGCCAATGGGGAGATGACAGCTATGATTATCGTGATGCCGGATGCGGGCGTCTCCTGGTACATGAATAGTTACGATGATAAAGTCTTGTTCGAGGACTATTTTATTCAAGAATTCATTCCTCACATCGATGCAACTTTTCGTACACGAACCGACCGGCAGTACCGGGCTGTAGCCGGACTTTCCATGGGTGGTTTGGGAACGTTACTGATGTCGATGAAGCATCCCGACCTTTTCAGTGCCGCCGCGCCTTTAAGTGCCGCAGTTTGGACCGACGCTGAAATTACTGGAATCCCCGATGAAAACTGGTCCAAAGGAATTGGGCTCGTGTATGGAAAGGATCTAAAAGGAAAGGAACGGCTTGGTACTCACTATCAGAAAAATTCAGCAATTGCACTTGTTGGTTCATTGAAAGCGGATGAGCTCAAAAAAGTCCGTTACTATATTGATTGTGGCGATAAAGATTTCCTCATCAAGGGAAATATGGCGTTGCATGCTGCCTTAATCGATAAACAAATTCCTCATGAATTTAGGGTGCGGGAAGGTGTTCACGATTGGACCTATTGGCGAACAGCTTTGCCTGAGGTTTTTCGATTTATAACCACTTCGTTTCACCGTTAGTTTTTTAATGACTATGTACCGATTGGCCTTTCGAATGAAGCTACATCCCGGAATGGAGAAAGAGTATAAGCGACGCCATGATGAAATATGGCCAGAACTGGTTCAATTGTTGCGTCAAACCGGAATTTCGGATTATTCTATTTTTTTAGATTCAGAGACACTTCATTTATTTGGGGTTCTGCGTATTCAGAAGCCCTTAGCATTGGATGAGCTACCGGCTCACCCGGTAATGAAAAAATGGTGGGCATACATGAAGGATATTATGGATACGAACACGGATAATTCTCCAGTTTCCATACCCTTGAAAGAAGTCTTCTATTTAGCCTGAAACTCAGTATTGAAATTGGTTATTCTTGCTTTCGTTGGGTGATCATCCAAACACCTCCTAAAATCAAAACTGTGCCTGCTATCTGCCAAACGGTCACAGGCTCTGCCAACCACCAATAAGCCATTAGAATGGTTGATAAAGGCCCAATGCTGGCGATTATAGCGGTATAACCACCTCCAATCCGTTTAATGGATTCCGTGATCAGGTAAGATGGAATCACCGTTGCAAAAATGGCCATCAATAATCCGTATTTCCATACCTGTGAACTCATGGTTGCTAAAGGTTGTGTCCCCAGGAAAAAATAGTGTATTAAAACCCCTGCTGAGGCAGCCAACATGGCCAGTGAATTAAACAGTGAAGCTCCAACGGTGGGAATCAATTTCGAGCTCAAAACAATGTATCCGGCATACGCTATAGCGCAACCAAGGATGAGGCTTGCGCCTGTCCATAATTCTTGAGTGGAAGATGCATGCGCGTCTTCTGACCATCCGTCTTCCCCAACAAAGGCTAGAAGAATTCCTAGATAGGTAATCAGTACAGCGAGCCATTGCGTTTTTTCAATGTGCTGTCCAAAGAAAATCCGAGAGGCAAGTAAAACGAGGGTTGGATAAATAAAAAGAATTAGTCTCTCTAATGCAGCGCTCACAAATTGAAGTCCTGCAAAATCCAGTAGACTCGCCAGATAATAGCCCAATAGTCCAGCTATAAAAATCCATAGCAGGTCTTTTTTGTTGATTTTTTTTCGGTTGTCGGCTTTATGAAGTTCGATGGCAGCGGTAACTGCAAAAAATGGAATGGAGCCCAACATCCGTATAGCCAATAAGCTAATGGCATCGGCTTCACTGTAGGCATACCCCAACTTGACAAATATGGCTTTCGAAGAAAAACACAACGCACCAATTACCGATATGCCAATTCCCCAAAGGAAGTACCTATCTTTTTTTTGCACGAAATCAGGTTGTAGCTAAATTGATGATATCCCGGAATACGGCAGCAGATGTTCCCATCGGATCGGCTTCGAAATTTTTCAAACAAATTTTTTCATAAAGATCCGATTCCAATTCTACTCCCATTTCCCAACCATTACAATTTCCAAGAAATGAATCTAACCTCACTTCTTCTGGTTGAACAGTAAGTTTCCATCCGGAATCGATTCTTTCGCCTGAGGCGATTAATTTGATTACGCAATTTCGTTTTCTTGCTGCGAGAATATCCGATTCAGTAATATCGGCTATTCCCTTTGTTTTGATTTTACCAATTTTTCCGTCAGGCCATCCGATGGTCTTGGCGAGGATAAAAAGCTTATTCGCAGAATCGTAACCATTGACGTCATAAGATGGATCTGTTTCAGCTGCTCCAATTCTTTGAGCCTCTCTGACAGCTTCTTCAAAAGAACCGCCACGTCCTAATTCGGCGAGAATATAATTGGTCGTGGCGTTGAGTATTCCTCTGAATTTCCGGATCTGCGCCAGATGAAGGTCGCGTTTCAGCACATTAACAATCGGGAGTCCTCCACAAACTGTTGCACTGTATGCAATCCGGGCTTTCCCC
Source organism: Cyclobacteriaceae bacterium (assembly GCA_049423005.1). Classification (GTDB taxonomy): domain Bacteria; phylum Bacteroidota; class Bacteroidia; order Cytophagales; family Cyclobacteriaceae; genus ELB16-189. Next base: position 6,059 of record JBMSPY010000024.1, on the reverse strand, counting down.
ATAGCCTCAGTGTGATAAGGTTCAGCGGCCCCCATTTCTGCCAATTGATGCAGCTCATCATAGGCCAGAGCCAAAGGAGCTTTATTTGCGAACACCACGGAGACACCGGCACGCAAGGCACTTCGTGCAGCTTGTAGTCCCGGCGAGCCGTCCGACATGTTGGCCGGCGTACTTTCGATCAACAAATCTCCAATACCTGTTCCTGCGAAATCTTCTGTACGCAATACCGAAGAGTAATCCGACAGATGAATCACATGGTCCCCATTGGCCTTTAGCGAAAGTAGTGCATCAATTTCGAATCCTGCGGTATTGTAGGCTACTCCCGTGCTATCCGCTACAGCTGTTATTTTGAATCGAATACCATATTTTTTGGCAATTTCCTGCTCCTGATTTCTGATAATCTTTAAGAGCCTAATATTAACGTTACCCAATCCGGCCAAAACCAATCTGATATTTTGCATAATTCAATTCTCTATTGGCGAAGGCCTTTAATAACAACATTCCCAGTGCCATCTTCACGACAAGGATATCCTAAGACAGCAGAACGTTTTTTTTCATTGTTCAGGATGTCATAAAATTCTTCAAGATATTTTGTGGTTGCTGCAGCATATTTTGGATCTAGAAGAGTATTGTTGGTGTAAATACCTAAAACTTTTTCTTTCAACTGCAACTGTCGTTCGATTGCTGATTGAAAGGCTGATAAATCCCGTAGGCAGTAGCCACGGTAACGCCGTTCTCTAACTGAAGTCATCTCCAAAGCTTCTGCAGGTTTGGCATATGGCGCAGCCACTAAACCGGAGTGATCAAAATCATACGGAACAGCGTAGATGACGGGATTATTTTCCTTTCCCAATAATTTCACATTTTGCCGGTATTGGACCGACCAATCGGTGTTGGCAATCAATAATTCGAAAAGGGCCATATCCAGAAAAGTTTCACGTTCTGTTTTCTCCGGACGGATCAGATCTTTTTCTAGAAGATCCAAACCATTTCTTTTGGCCATAGCATGTTCGTCTTCAATAAGAAAGCAATAAACTGTTTTTGCTTTTGTTTCTTTCCCTTCCTCCATAAAAGTCACTTTGACCAACCGATTTCTAAAGCTTTTTTCCGTGAATAGATTGTAGATTTTGTAAGCAAAATATTCACGAAGGACATAGCGATCGTCCTGGCAAGGAGTTACCAGCTTTAGTTTTTCTTGACCTTTGAAAGGTGAGTCTGTCGGCAACTGTGCATTTGAAAAGTTTAGTAAAATGGGAGGCATGGAACAATTCAGACTATTTTTTCTAAAGTGCCCTCTCGTTTTAGCATTGATGGCAGATTTTATTTCCTGCCCGTCAGGTGTTTTATAGGATAAGGTTATGTTATGGTAGTTGGGATTGTCAGCGCGGTCATTAAACAATTCATTGATTTTACCGAAGAGGGTTATCTCAATGATTTCGTCACTTTTAAATAGCGTTGAGTACTGCGCCTGAAGTGAGTTATTTGACTGCTGGATCATTAGCAGAACCAACAGCAGTCTTAATGCGTATTTCATTTTTTTGAATTCAAACGTAAAGATAGCTTGCGTCAGTTTGTTTTAAGTCGATGGGGCAGGAGGTCATAGAATCTCTTTTTAAAGACTCCTTCTTCATGAAGTCGGAATCCTGCGGTTAAGGAAAAGGAGTTTTGGTTACCTAGAATCCTGGTTTCGTCTTTTTTAAGTTGAAAGCCATTGGACCGCCAGGTAAGGCCTCCAAAAAAGCGCTCCCCATTGTAGCCAGCGGCTACCCATAGATCAGTGACGAAGTTAAATTGAATATCATAGGTTGCTGGATTGTTTAAAGCCTTGTGCTGAATCCAGTAATGTGATGGCCCGGCCGTAAATGTGCCATTTAGAAAAAAATCCTTGTATACATAGTTGTAGCTGTATCCCGGTGCTATTCCAATCCCCGTAAAGCTGATGCTTTTTATTTTTTCCAGATCTGGATATCTGGCGGCAAACTCATTATCAATCAGTTCTGATTCGCCGGAAAAAGATATTTCGTTAATGTTCATCTGAATCAAAAAGGAGCCTCCACTATTGAGCTGATGTTCGGTAAATCCATATGGTGCGCGCATGGAAAAACGCTTTGGATTGAACAAATGGGTTGCAGAAGCTGATCTGTTTGTCAAAATCACATCGCGTCGAGCGGGAAAGGGTTTATTTTTATAGTTTTCACCAGAGTGTTTAAACCATAAGCCTTGATACCGAAAAAGATTTAAGTCACCGAACCATTTATGCGACATGTAATTAAACATCAGCTCAGATGCACTGGTTTTTCCATAGCGCGACAGACTATTGGTGCCCGGTTCCAAAGCTGTCGCAACCTGAAACTGAAGGCCGAAGACATGCATTCGTAATCCTGCGATGTAATTGTTATTGGTTCGAAAGGCTACGCGATCTCCCTCTCCACTTTTCATGGAAATGGTTGGAAGCCGGTAATTGATAAAAGGTCCAAAATTAAAATCGCGTTCAAATCGACTTACATAATTACTTCGGACAGAATCCGGAATGGCTGCTCCGTGCCCGTGCGACAGGATAAGAAAAAGACAAAAGACGAATAGGAGCCGCATGCATGCAATTTACGGCAACCTGGGTAAACTACGAGAGAACTAAAGGTCCTTTCTGGGTCGATCGATAATCAGACGATTACTTTTGTCGTAGGAGAAATAGCTCCACAGCCAGCTCCAAAAAACAAAGAGTTTATTCTTGAATCCTACAATGGAAATGAGATGGACAAACATCCAAATGTACCATGCTAAAAAACCCTGAATATGAAGACTTTTCAAGTCTACAACTGCCCGATGCCTTCCTACAGTAGCCATAGATCCTTTATCCTTATAGCGAAATGGCTTAAGGGGTTTTGACGTGAGGATACTTTTTAAATTTTTGGCTAAAAGTTTGCCTTGTTGCATTCCTGGGGGAGCCATCATCGGATGTCCTTTAGGAAACGCTTCATCACCTTCCATGATGGCTACATCTCCAATCGCAAAAATATTCTCATAGCCTTTTACCCGATTAAACTCGTCAACTCGAATCCGATTCGCAGGACCTAGCACTTCTGATTTAAGTCCACCCACCGGATTACCTTTCACACCTGCTGCCCAAATCACTGTACGCGTGATGAGTTTTTCTCCATTCTCAAATTCCAACGTATATCCGTCGTATGATTTTACACGTGCATTGGTGAGTACTTTAACTCCCATTTCTTCCAGATATAGTTTAGCCTTCTCCCCAGATGCTGGTGACATGCTATTGAGTAAACGATCATTAGCATCTACCAAATGAATGTCCATATGCTCTAAATCAAGCTCCGGATAATCTTGTGGAAAAACATTACTTTTTAATTCAGCCAACGCTCCTGCAAGCTCCACGCCGGTCGGACCTCCACCTACCACCACAAAGTCCATGAAGCTATTCATATTCTCTTCATCCTCATTGAGCAGGGCGTATTCCATATTCCGGAGCACGTGATTGCGCACCCGAATGGCATCAGTAATCGTTTTCATGGCCATGGCTTTCGCCTCAATTTGTATGTTGCCAAAAAAATTGGTGGTAGCGCCTGTTGCTATTACCAGGAAATCATAATCGATTCCACCGATTGATGTTTCAATGCGGTTTTCCTCAGGAAAAATGGCCGTCACCTCTCCTAAACGGAAATTGAAGTCAGCGAATCCCGTGAATCTTTTTCGAAATGGAAAAACAATGGTATTGGTTTCGAGGCCGGATGTGGCTACCTGATACAACAAAGGCTGAAAGGTGTGGTGGTTATATCGGTCAAACAATACAATCTGAACATCCGCATCCTGTAGTCCTTTTGTTACTTCCAGGCCAGCAAAGCCTCCACCAATAATGATTACCCGTGGCTTGCCAAGATCTTTTACCCTAGTTTTTGTCGTGATTACTTTACCCATAGTGTTTGCTGATGCCTAAAGTTAGCTAAAGTATGGGGTCCAGTCCGTTGGAGCAGATGGCTCAATTCAGCTATTTTGAGCAGGTTTTACCAAATATTTTCCTCTAAAAAATTGTCCTTACCGTCCCCAAATCCGACTTTAGCAGGCTATTTAAAAAAGACTAGAAACCGCACCTTCCCGTGCGGTTTCTGCATTTAAGACTATACCGAACAAACAGTTGTAATTACCATGAGTGCACCTAAAACGCTCTTTCAAAAAATATGGGATGCCCATGTGGTTAAAAATGCCTCAGGATACCCTGATGCTCTTTTCATCGATCGTCACTTTATTCATGAGGTAACAAGTCCCCAGGCATTTGATGGCCTTCGAAAACGTGGTATTCCAGTTTTTAACACTGCACGGACAACCGCTACGGCTGATCATAATGTGCCAACAAAGGATCAGCATTTACCAATTAAGGAAGCCCTTTCTCGTCACCAGGTTGAAACGCTGCGAAAAAACTGTGCTGAATTTGGAGTTGAACTTTACGACTTAGGCCATCCCTTTCAGGGTATTGTTCATATTATCGGTCCTGAACTTGGTCTGACGCTTCCAGGCATGACCATTGTTTGCGGCGACAGTCATACCTCCACACATGGTGCGTTTGGCAATATTGCTTTTGGAATTGGCACATCGGAAGTCGAACAGGTATTGGCCACTCAATGTATCCTTCAGTCACGTCCTAAAACGATGAAGATTGAGATCAACGGAAAGCTGGCAAAAGGTGTGGTTAGTAAAGATATTATCCTATACATCATCTCCAAGATTTCAGCCAGTGGTGCCACTGGATATTTTGTTGAGTATGCCGGAGATACCATTCGCGGACTGAGCATGGAGGCTCGCATGACCATCTGCAACATGAGTATTGAAATGGGGGCCAGGGGAGGTCTAATTGCACCAGATGAAGTCACCTTCGATTACATCAGAGGCCGTCGCTTTGCTCCACAAGGAGAGGCCTTTGAATTGGCTGTTGAGAAGTGGAAAGAGCTCCGTTCCGATGCTGCTGCTGTGTATGATATGGTGCTCTCCTTTGATGCTGAAGATATTGCTCCAATGATTACCTATGGAACCAATCCTGGTATGGGAATAAAAATTGATGCAACCATTCCTTCCCTGCAGGAGATCGTTGATGAGCGTGAACGTCCCTCTTTTTCCAAGTCGTTGGAATATATGGGTTTGGAGCCAGGCAGCCGACTGATCGACAAAAAAGTGGATTATGTTTTTATCGGAAGCTGCACCAATGCGCGAATCGAAGATCTTCGGATTGTTGCTGATGTAGTGCGAGGAAAGCGTCGTGCCGAACATGTTGAAGTCTGGGTTATTCCTGGATCAAGGCAGGTAGAGGCCCAAGCCAGAAAAGAAGGTCTTGATAAAGTATTTGAGGAAGCTGGGTTTGAACTCCGAAGCCCTGGATGCTCGGCCTGCTTAGGAATGAATGAAGATAAGGTGCCACCTGGCCTTTATTGTGTAAGCACCTCTAATCGGAATTTTGAGGGTCGTCAAGGTCCGAAAGCCAGAACTTTTTTAGCTAGTCCGCTGACAGCGGCTGCAGCAGCTATAACTGGTCGTGTTACCGATATACGAACCTTGTTGAATTGATTATTTATGAAGGAAAAATTTTCTGTACTGAAAACAACCGGTGTTCCGCTGTCGATTGAAAATATCGATACCGATCAGATCATCCCCGCACGATTTTTAAAGGCCACTACGCGCGAAGGTTTTGGTGAAAACCTTTTTCGTGACTGGCGTTTTGAGTCTGATGGCTCTCCTGTCAAAAATTTTGTATTGAATGATGCGCGGTATTCCGGTAAGGTGTTGGTTGCTGGTAAAAATTTTGGATGTGGCAGCAGTCGTGAACACGCAGCATGGGCCATTGCCGATTACGGATTTCGCGTAGTGGTGTCCAGTTTTTTCGCTGATATCTTCCGTAACAATGCTTTGAATAACGGTATTCTTCCGGTGATCATCTCGGATGGAGACCTGCAACATTTACTCAAGATGATTACCGAAAACCCTTCCACAGAAATTAAGGTGGATCTCTCCGGGCAGCAGATCCCCGAGGTCATGGAGTCCGTGGGCCTGTCGGA
>JBMSPY010000023.1:0-14641 GCA_049423005.1 Cyclobacteriaceae bacterium | reverse complement strand
CAATCGCCGCTATGGTTTGGAATCGCTTTATGAAGATTATCAACAGTTTGGAATACCACTTCAATCTCTGCATTCATTCCCTTAGGACGAACTATTTCACTGATCTTTTTTGAAATCTGCTCATCGGTGAACAGATTGTATAAGGTCTGCACATGATTGGGTTGATTCAGGTCATCTTTACTTCGGATACAACGATCGTACACGGCAGATAAGAGGTCTTCTTTTCCAGTTTCTTTGACCAATTCAATCATCGCCCGGAAAGCTACAAAGTCTTTGAGACGACTCATGTCAATACCATAACAATCCGGATAACGTATTTGCGGAGCAGAAGAGACCACCACTATTTTCTTAGGACCCAGACGATCAAGCATTTTTAGGATGCTTTTTTCAAGCGTTGTTCCCCTTACAATTGAATCGTCGATGACGACAAGTGTATCGGTTCCTTTACGAATGACCTCGTAGGTGGTGTCGTAAACATGTGCAACCATTTCATCCCGGTGTGCATCATCGGTTATAAATGTTCGAAGTTTGGCGTCCTTGATTACAATTTTTTCCACCCGTGGGCGGAAAGTAATCAGGTCCTCAAGGGGTTCAATGGTAGGCTTCCCTTCGAGAATGTGTTCTTTTTGCTTTTTCTGCAGGTAATCCTCAACACCGGCCATAAGCCCGTAAAAAGCTGTTTCTGCGGTATTTGGGATATAAGAAAATACAGTGTTTTTTAGGTCAAAATTAATGGCCTTGAGTACCTGAGGTACGAGAAGGTTACCTAAACGACGACGTTCCTTGTAGATATCCGGATCGTTTCCTCTTGAAAAATAAATCCGCTCAAAACTGCACGATTTCTTTTCCTTAGGAGCAATAATCTGCAGTTCAGCGTAATCACCATTTTTATTGATGATTAAGGCGTGTCCTGGCTGAATCTCCCGAATTTGCTCGTATTCAATATTAAAGGCTGTCTTGATGGCTGGTTTTTCAGATGCTACCACCACCACTTCATCATCTGCATAGAAGTATGCTGGACGAATGCCATTGGGATCACGAACGACAAATGCTGAACCCGAACCTGTCATACCGGCCATGGTATAACCTCCATCAAAATCTTTACAGGCCCGTTGCAATACACGCTGTAGATCCAACTCATTTTCAATGATATCGGATATTTCTTTATTACTGAATTGATTTTTGTAATGCTGAAATAGACCCTGTACCTCCTCGTCGAGGAAATGCCCGATCTTTTCCATTACTGTAACCGTATCAACCTTTTCTTTTGGATGCTGACCTAAGTTGATGAGAATATTAAAAAGCTCATCCACATTGGTCATGTTGAAGTTTCCTGCCATGACCAAATTTCGACTGCGCCAATTGTTTTGTCGCAGGAAAGGATGAACACTCTCCATGCTATTCTGGCCATGGGTGCCATAGCGAAGGTGACCAAGCCAAAGCTCGCCGGTAAAGGCGACATTTTCTTTAAGCCATTTTTCGTTGTGGTATAAGTCTTTACCTGCCTCCTGTGCTTTGTGGTACTTTTTGCCAATTTTTCTAAAGAGGTGGGCTACGGGTTGAGATTTTATGGAGCGGTATCGGCTGATGTAGCGAAAGCCTGGATCTACATCAATCTTAATATTTGCTATTCCAGCACCATCCTGACCGCGGTTGTGTTGTTTTTCCATCAGGATGTACATTTTGTTCATCCCGTAAGAAGGACCGTATTTTTCGATGTAATAGGACAGGGGTTTACGAAGCCTAACCAGGGCAACTCCGCATTCGTGTAGGATCTGGTCTGTCATCCGGTCCTTGGGCTAAAAGGAAAGCAAATTTACTCTGAAAATCTGAATCCCGGCATATAAAAAATGTGAACCCTGGCAAAACGATTTAATGAGCATTCACCATCAAAAACTCAATGGCCTGTGGATACAAGAAAAGTGCGATTAGCATGGCTGATAGGAATGAAATCAATAGCAAGGTGTACGGATCTAAATCGACTTTGGTTGATTTTTCGTAGTTGTGTTTGAGGTATAGCTGAAATGGAATTTTGATGTAAAAGAATAAGGCTACAACCGTCATGAATACCGACAAAAATATCAAAAAGGTAATCCCTGCTGGACCATTTGGATGCGACGACCAGATCGAAGAAAACAATAAAAGTTTGGCTGAAAAACCTGCAAAAGGAGGTAATCCAGTTAAAGAAAGAAGACCTATTGTCAGCCCTGCTGAGGGCCAAATGGCAACCCTTCCCAGTCCGGCAAAAGAATCCAAAGACATGGTATTGTAGTTTGCTTCAAACCAATCCAAACAGATAATGACCAAGGTTATGGCCATGGCCATGGAAAGAAGATAGAAAAGGAGCACAACAATTTGTTGTCCGGGTGCAATAGACAATGCTGCCAATAAAAATCCACCCTGCGCAATGGAGGAATAACCCAAAAGTCTGCGGGCATTTGTTTGCCAAAGTGCAGGTAAGTGACCAAGAATTAATGACATGGAGGCTACCGCAACAACGAATGTTATCCAAAAAGGACTGCTAAAAAGTTCAGCTGTAACCAATCGACTCATTAAAATAACAGCGGCAATTTTGGGTAGTGTTGAAAATAAATTGATAACCGAAAAGGGTGTGCTTTCATAAACATCGGGAGCCCATAAATGCATAGGTGCAGCTGATAATTTGAACAACAAGCCTGCAGCCACCAGATAAAATCCGATGGATCCTATATCGGAAACTTTAGGTGAATCGGCTAAATAGTTACCGAGTGTTGACCAGTCTAATTCTCCGGTGGATCCATAGATCCAGGAAAACCCAAATGCCATGAGCGCCGTGGCTGTACTACCCATAACAAAGTATTTCATTCCAGCTTCGCTGGATCGAGAATTAAAAAGATAACCTGCTAATGCATAAGAACTGAGTGACATTAACTCAATGGCTAATAGAATGGTTACTGCGTGGTTGGCCATTACTGTAATTTGAGCGCCAAGTTGAAGTCCAATAACCAATAGAAAATACTCTACTCGATTCTTTATAATTCTACCGTTGGATGTGGCTAGGGTAACCAAAAGTCCTGTCAGGGCAATCAATAACCGTGTCACTTGAGTTTCTGAACTAATGCTGAGCTGACCGGAAAACGCCTCTGCAGCCACTGTGGTTGACGTAAAGCATAAAAAAGCAGTTCCAACCTGAGTAACAATAGTCAACCATTTTAGGCTATTGGTGTTGTCTGGTTTCAACAACCCGGCCACAAGTACAATTAGCGCACCTAGTGTAAGTGCGAGTTCAGGTAGGATATGGTTTAAGTCAGTAGTTAACATTCCCGGTTTACGTGGTTCGATTTAATTAAATGCCGAACCCATAAAATGTTTAGGCCAGTTTTCGGAGAACTCGGAAATTACATCCAAAAGCGGTGCAGGATAAATGCCAAGCAGGATGATTAAAATGCTCAGAAACAAAAATTGTAATCGCTCCAAATTTGTAAGGTCATGGAACTGACCCTCTATCTTCGATTGAAAAGGACCAAAAAACATTCGTTGAATGGTCCAGGAAAAATATCCTGCCGATAGCAGAATGCCAACGGTAGCTGTCATTGGTAGCCAACCTGGTATTGGGCTGCTATTGAAAGATCCTAGTAAAACCAAGACCTCACCAATAAATGATGAAAACCCTGGAATTCCCATGCCGGCAAAAAATCCAATGAGCACCATGCTCGAGTAAAGAGGCATTTTTGAAAACAATCCAGAATAATTAGCAATGGTCCGGTCATTTGTTCGCTCTTGTAAAGAGCCTACTAATAAAAAGAGCATCGCAGAAATTAGGCCATGACTTACCATTTGAAAAATAGCTCCTTGCATAGCCATTGATGTCGTTGCCGCGATCCCCAGAATCACGAAGCCCATGTGGGAAATGGATGAATAGGCAATCATTTTCTTGAGGTCTTTGGAGGCCAGGGCATTCATCGCTCCATACAAAATGGAAAGAACCGCGAAAAAAGAAAGTAGGCTTGTAAATTCGATAAAGGCATTAGGTAGGATCAGACAAGCAAAACGAATAATGCCATAGGTGCCTGTTTTTAATAACAGCGCAGCCAGGATAACCGATACTGGAGTAGGGGATTCTACGTGGGCATCCGGTAGCCAAGTATGAAAAGGTACGATCGGTACTTTAATGGCAAATCCTGTAAGCAGCAGAAGGAAAACCCATGAGGTAGCTGGTAATCCCCAGAAAACAATGTTAGAAGAAGGATCCAGGATAGACCCAGGAATTAATCCTTGTAGTCCTGTTAACCATTCCAAATCGAAAGTGTGCACCAACATTCCGTCGTCTGTACCTGGTTGACGCACGGAAATGTACAACAGGATCATGGCCACTAATATGAATAAGGATCCGGCCAGCGTATAGATGAAAAACTTCAGGGCCGCATACTCCCGTCTCTCACTTCCCCAGATGCCAATCAGAAAATACATGGGGATTAACATGAATTCGAAGAAAACATAAAAGAGTAAAAAGTCAACCGCGGCAAATGTTCCAGAAACGGCTGTATGCAGTACCAACATTAGGGAGTAATATCCCTTGACCTGAGTTTTAATTTTTCCAGAGGCTACCAGTGCAATCAATACCACAAGGGATGTAAGCCAAAATAAAGGAAAGCTCAGGCCATCAAGTGCAACATGGTAACCTGCAGAAAAGTATTCTTGGTTTGCACCGGCCACCACAAACCAAGTAGCCTTTTCTTCTGAAAATTGACTAAAAAGACTAACCCACGTAACTAAGATAAACTGTAAAGCAGCCACTCCAATCGCATATCGTCGAAAATGAAGAGGATCCTGCGATGGCCAAAACAACATAAGCAAGGCCCCCGCAAGCGGAAGGAAAATAAGAAGGGAAAGGAAATGTTCTTGCATGAGGAAACTATTGCCAAATTACTAAAATTAGAAGGGCGATTAAGCTCCACCAGAGGTAAGATTGAATGGTGCCACTGGTTGCTTTTCGGATTAGTTGTCCAAGCCAACCAAAAGTCGTAGCCATCAGCTCGGCCAAACCATCTACCACGTAGCGATCAAAAGTTGCTAATACATGCGCGAGGGCTACTTTACCATACGCTAACCCATGTAAGAGTCGGTCAACAATTAACCGATCTATCTTACCGGTTATGATGGAACATTTTACCATTGGTGCCACAATGGCTAAATGAAGCAGAGGATCAATGTTGACTATCCATTCTTTTTTACCCAAAAATGTAATCCAATTGTACTTAAAACCCAGGTAGGAAATGTAGGCCACACTAAGGGTAAATAGGCTGGCCACGATAATCAGATTGAGGTGTACTTCTTGTGCACCATTTGCGAAATAACGCGTATATCCAATTGGATCTAAGGACCAAATCCACCAACCGCAGGCCAATGCCAGCGTGAGGATCGGCCAGGTAAATTGATTTACAATCGTTGCTCTCGAACCTAAAAGGAATGGCCTGATTTTCCAGATTAACCGGACCGAATAAAAAATGGTTAATCCACTGATGAGGAAAAATGATATGCGCTCTAAACCTGAAAGTTCTGCGGCAATGGCTTCCTTAGATAGAAAGGCTGCTGTGAGTGGCAGCCCGGCAAGACTAAACGTAAAAATGACCAACGCGACTGCCACAAGCCGATCACCTTGTTGAATAGAGCCGATAGACGTTAATTCATCTTCGGGATTATCAATCAGTTGTAATAGGAGGTAACCAGCTGCTAAAAATAATCCTGCTTTAAAAAAGCCGTGTGTTATCAGGTGCATTACCGCGCTATCAGTGCTTGCCCAGCCGGCTGCCATCATCATTAGTCCAAGTTGCGACACAGTTGACCATGCCAACAGGTATTTAATTTTATTTTGGAAAAGCGCGTTCCATGCTCCAAGGACGGCAGTGATCATTCCACAAAATCCGGCGAACCACATAACCTCAACAGGCATAAGAAAATGGACCCGTGATAGCAGCCATATACCTGATGCAACCATGGTGGCAGAATGAATTAAGGCAGAAACAGGAGTTGGTCCTGCCATAGCATCTGGAAGCCACGTATGAAAGGGGAATTGAGCTGATTTGGCAAAAATTGCAGTCATCAAACCAAATCCAATCAGGTACTGAAACGTTCCTTCGTTGGGTAGGCTGGATTGGGCCAGCTCGGTCAGATCAAAACTCCCCTGGCTCGCCCATACTCCCAGGAGTGCTATCAAAAATCCTATATCACCAACCTTATTGATTAACAAGGCTTTGGTTGCAGCCTTTCCTGCTTTTTCCTCATCTCGGTAAAATCCAATGAGTAGATAGGAGCAAAAACCTACTAACTCCCAACAAACAAAACTAAAAAGCAGATTACTCGATAATATAAGGCCAGTCATGGAAGCCATGAACAACGCTAGCGTAGTGAAAAGTCCTGTCTTCTGGATGGAGTTTTTAAAATAGGATACTGAGTAACTGGCCACCAAAAAACCAATGAACGTAACAAAGGAAACAGTTGGTAATGAGGATGAGTCGGCCGTAAATGAAATGTAAAAATTAGTATCTGAGGTTCGAAACCAGGTAAAGGAAATGGTTTCAGGATTTTGGTCAATACGCATCCAACATACTACAGATAAAATAAACGAGGCCGCAAAAGTGACTGCAGCTAGTACGGGGATGTACCGTTTCGCCAAAAAAGAAAAGATCGGCACCAACAGGAAGACCGATGGAATGAAGGTAATCAGTTTCATGATTCCCTTATATTTTTCATCACCGTTGCGGAGGAGCTCTGGAAAAAGCGATAGGCTCTCAAAAAAATCGCCAGGCCTACTGCAGCTTCACATACGGCAATGAGTAACAAAAAGACTACTAACAGTACACCATCTTCGCCGTGAATTTTGGAGAAGTAAACTAGGTTCACATTTGCGCTGTTGAGCATCAGCTCGATGCCAATAAGCAGGTGGACAAGGTTTTTTTTATTCAGCAACAAGGCTAGCCCTATGCAAAATAACAGTGAGCTGAAAATCAGAAGGGTTGATTCACTGCTCATGACTTTCTGGTTTTTGAATAGAAATGAGAATTGCTCCAAGAAGGGCAATCAAAAGCAGGATGCCACTTAACTCAAAAGGAAACAAATAGGAAGAAAAAATAATTTTACCAGTCTCCTCGGCAGTGTAGGCGATGGTGTCCTTTTGGCTTGTAGTTGAAAAATCAATCCGACTGATCAATAAGTAAAAGAGCAACGCTGGTGGCAAAAGACCTGTTAAGGACCACTCTCTAGTGCTAGTTTGTTCTTTTTGCCCTGCGATCATGATGGCAAAAAGAAAAAGAACTACAATTCCTCCTCCATATACAGCTATCTGCGCGACGAAGAGATAGGTAGCATCAAGTGAATAAAAAATACCTGCGATTCCCAAACAACTGGATAGAAAAAGCATCGTACTGGTAAAAATCGATCGACTGAAGAGAATACCTACAGCGCAAAGAAGGGTAGCTGCCTCACAGGTAAATAAAAATCCTTCAGACATTTCCAGTTTGATCTGTTGATTTTGGGATGATGGGTTTCATAACCGGTCGAAAAACCGGTTTTGGTGCTGTTGGTGCTGCGGGAGTTCCAGATTCTTTTTTCTCTTTCTCCTTCTCCTTTTCATGCAGATAAACTTCCCATTCTTTTTTGCGCATTTCAATTTCCTTTTCGGTCATCTGCCCAAACTCAAAATTATGCTCCCGAATATCAAACGTACTGTAGGCGTAATCAGGAGTCATTGTTAGACATTCAGTCGGGCAAACCGTCGTGCAGAGACCACAAAAACAGCACTTAGCCATATCGATATCAAACTTGGCTGCATGGATCCGCTTTGCGGTGCCATCCGATGTTTTGCCAAATTCTTCCGGGGATCGAATGGCATCAATGGTAATGCAATTCACTGGACAGACCTTGACACATTTGTCGCATACGATACAATCCTCAATTTCATTATGTAGTTTGTAGCGACCATTTTCAGGAACCGGCATCTGCTCGTGTGGATACCTCAGGGTTGTCAATCCTTCCTGATTATTGAAATAGGATGGGTTGGTTATGTCGAGACGTTCGGTGGATTTGTTGGAGTAGAGGGCTTTGACCATGTGACGACCGGTTAAGCGAAGGCCGTCCAGAACGCTGGACAGGGTCGTCGAAAGATTCTTCCAATAACCTTCCTCTTTTATGGGCATGGGCAAATTTAGGTTAAAAACCTTTAAAAGTGCCCGTTTTCAATAAGTTAAACCCCGTTTAATGGGTGAACGACTTTGGTTTTCCTTTATCTTTCTGAAACAATTTTTCAGTACATGAAATTTCTGATTTTACCAGTAGTGGCATTCTTTCTGGTTGGTTGTTCCATTGAGCCAGTTCGTCCTCTTTCCGTTGTTCCAAGGCCCGAGCAATTGGTCTGGCATGAGATGGAGATGAATGCTTTCGTACACTTTTCAATCAACACCTTCACCGATAAAGAATGGGGTTATGGCGACGAATCCCCGCAACTGTTCGCTCCTGATTCCTTGGATCCTGATCAATGGGTCCGGACATTTAAAGATGCAGGGTTTAAGTCGGTTATTCTTACCGCCAAACATCACGATGGATTTTGTCTGTGGCCAACCAAATATTCTGAACACTCGGTAAAAAATAGTCCTGTAAAAACAGACGTTGTAAAGGCGGTGTCAGAGGCCTGTAAAAAATATGGTTTGAATTTTGGTATATACCTGTCGCCGTGGGATCGCAACCATGCAGAATATGGTAGGCCTGCCTATGTTGAGTATTACAGAAATCAATTGACTGAACTTTTCAACTCCTATGGACCCGTTTTCGAAATGTGGTTTGACGGTGCGAATGGAGGAGATGGCTATTATGGAGGTGCTCGGGAAATGCGTCGGATCAATGGTTCTGTTTATTACGAGTGGCCTAAAACTTTGGACTTGGTTCGATCCTTTAATCCGGAAATAATTTTCTTTAGCGATGCGGGACCTGGCGTGCGATGGGTTGGAAATGAACGTGGTGTTGCGGGTGAAACAAATTGGAATACCATAAATCCTGATACGCTTTTTGCTGGAAAACCTGGAATTGAAATGCTCTTAAACACCGGTAGTGAAGCAGGATCTCAGTGGATTCCGGCTGAAACAGATGTCTCCATCCGGCCAGGTTGGTTTTACCATGCCGCTCAGGATTCGTTAGTTAAATCTCCAGATCGGCTTTTTGATATTTATCTTTCTTCAGTTGGTCGGGGATCAACGTTGCTTCTTAACGTTCCTCCAGATCGCCATGGACGAATCCATAAACAGGATGTTGCCGCGCTCCAAGGATTCCGAAAAAAGCTGGATGAGGCTTTTGCTGCTGATCTTGCCCCTAAAGCAACGCTATCTGGTGAGAGCAGAGGTGGTATTTATATGCCTGCAGGTTTGGTTGATTCGAAAAAAGAAACTTTTTGGGCGACAGCGGATCAGGTGACCTCCGGCGAGCTTTTAGTTAAGTGGGAAGAGCCCCAGACTGTTAAGTATGTGGTTCTTCAGGAGCCCATCTGGCTCGGACAACGCGTTAGGTCGTTTACCATAGAGGGTCTGGTGGATGGCGCCTGGACCCAACTAGCAGCCGGTACCACCATTGGGTACAAACGGATACTAAAGATAGATCCCGTTCTTACCGATCAACTTAGAATTACCATTCAAGATTCAAAGGAATGTGTAGCACTCTCCTCCGTTAAAATTTATTGAGATCAAAATTCGCCATAGCCAGAATACTGAGGCAAGGTATAGTTGGGATAGATCTTCATAAATTTTTCTTTGACCTCTTCAAAAAGCATCCGCTTAAGCTGAGGAATGTGAAAACCTGTTGCCGCTGAAATGAATATTACTTGCTTGGGTTTAAACTGGCTATAATAACCAGCTCGTTCATCCAATCCTGCAGAATCCCCATCCAACCGGTCCGTTTTGTTTAAAACTAAAATGACTGGAATATCGCCAGCCCCAATCTCTGCCAATGTTCGGTTGACCACTTCAATATGTTTTTCATGGAAGGGATGGGAGATATCGGCCACATGAATCAGGAGATCCGACTCCCGAACCTCGTCAAGAGTAGATTTGAACGACTCAATCAAATGATGCGGAAGCTTTCGGATGAAGCCAACTGTATCGGATAACAGGAAAGGTATTTGATCCAGAACAACTTTACGTACGGTAGCATCAACGGTTGCAAACAATTTATTCTCAGCCTTAACGTCCGACTTCGATAATAAATTCATCAGCGTAGATTTACCGACGTTTGTATAACCAACAAGAGCCACTCGAACCATCCGATCACGGCCTTTTCGCTGTGTTTGTCGTTGCTTATCGATTTTTTGAAGTTCGTCTTTTAGGTCAGCTATTTGTTTTTTAATGACCCTTCTGTCTGTTTCAATTTCTTTTTCACCGGCGCCACCACGCGTACCGGTACCTCCTCGTTGACGTTCCAAGTGCGTCCACATTCGTGTAAGTCGAGGAAGGAGATATTGGTTCATGGCCAATTGAACTTGTGCCCGTGCTTGTGCGGTTTGGGCACGCATAACGAATATGTCGAGAATCAGTAAACTTCTGTCGTAAATCCTAACCTTATGATCTTCCCGTTCAGGAGGATTCATGTATTTTTCAAGGTTGCGGAGCTGTGAAGCCTATAAGTCGTCATCGAAGAGAATCGTGGAGATGTTGTGACTAAAAACATACTTTTGGATCTCATCCAACTTACCCTTTCCAACGTAGGTACGGGAATCCGGGTGGTCCAACCTTTGGATAAATGTACCCATGGTTGTTAGTCCTGCCGTTTCACCCAAAAAGGAGAGTTCGTCTAGGTGCTCTTGAATCTCTTCCTGAGGCATTCGTGAATCGGCCACAGCTACCAGAATGGCAAGTTTATTTTGAGGTTGACCTGCTTCCATCAAATTTTTAGGTAAAATTAAACGTTACAGCGCTCATGTAGTGGATAATTTTATCAGCTGACCTGCGGAAGAAGATCTTGGGCACTAAATTATTCCGTAAAACGGGGTTAATATTGCACAGCTAATTAATATCATGCTCAAGGTTGTTCAAACTGGTATTCAGGGCCTTATTGAAATTCATCCTTCCGTATTTCCAGATGATCGTGGATGGTTCATGGAATCGTTCAAGCGCTCCTCACTTAGGCAAGTTGGAGTCGATACCGATTTTCTTCAGGATAATGTTTCGTTTTCCAAAAAAGATGTTCTTCGCGGACTGCACTTCCAAAAAACCCCTTACGCACAGGCAAAATTAGTTTGGGTGCTGCACGGTTCAGTGAGAGACGTTGTTGTCGATCTTCGTAAAAACTCGCCAACTTTTGGTAAATCTTTCGAAGTTATCCTCAGCGCGGAACGAAAAAACATGTTATTCGTTCCTGAGGGTTTTGCGCATGGATTTCATGCGCTGGAAGACTCCCTTTTCCAGTACAAATGTTCTACCGAATATCAGCCTGGTTCAGAGGGAGGGTTATTATGGAAAGACCCTTCTTTAAAAATTAATTGGGGGGTTACCGAACCTTTAATCTCTTCTAAAGATGCAGTTTTACCGACGCTCTCCGAATTGATTGAACAAGGAATTATCACGCCCTGATTTAAAAAAGAATGTTCCACTTTTTCAGGAGAAAAAAAATTGAACGGATGGCCGATTGGCCAGTGGATGTTCATTCTCATCTGATTCCGGGAGTGGATGATGGTGCCAAGTCACCTGAAGATGCATTGGCTATTCTTCGTTCACTTCGGGATTTAGGAATGAAAAAATGGATTACCACTCCTCATATTTTCTACGAATATTACCGGAATGATCCTCAAACTTTGCAGAATGGATTTCAGATTTTGCAGGAATACTTGAGTGCACAGCAGGAACAATTTGATATCTCCTTTGCTGCTGAGTATTACCTTGATGAGCATCTTTTTAAGACTGTTGATGAACGCAGTGCTCTAACTTTTGGTGAGAATTTTCTGTTGTTTGAAACAACGATGCTATCTGAACCGCTTGACCTAGATGAATTTATTTTTAAAGCTGGACTGAATGGATATCGGTTGGTATTGGCGCATCCAGAACGATATGCCTACCTGATCGGTAATTTTAAAAGACTTGAAGAGCTTCGGGATAAAGGCGTCTATCTCCAGGTGAATATGCTGTCCTTCCTTGGCCATTATTCTCCAGCTACAAAAAAAATGGTTCGGGATATGGTCGAACTCAAATTAATCGATTTTATTGGTTCAGATTGCCACCACGTACATCATGCGCAGCTATTTTCAGAACTTAACTCAGACCGTTATTTTCGAAAAGCTCTCTCCTCTAATCTTCTGAACTATACGCTGTGAAAAAGGTTTTAATAACCGGGGCTACTGGCTTTCTTGGACGGCATCTGTTGATGGAGCTAGGAAAAACGGATTATGAGGTAACTGCTTTATGTCGCCGGATTCCTGAAAATGATCAGCAAATTCCGGGGCTACGATATTGTGTTGGTGACATCGAGGACTTTATGTCCTTATCGGATGTTATGCCCGGGGCAGAGGTAGTTATACATGCGGCCGCACTGGTTTCCGTAAAGCCGGATGATAATCACCGGATGTACCAGGTAAATGTGTTGGGTACACGAAATGTGGTAAATGCCTGTTTGACTTTTGGTGTCAAACGATTGGTTCACATAAGTTCGGTAGCTGCATTAGGGGGATCAAATCAAAATCAACTTCTTGATGAACGTGCAGGGTGGAATGGCGCAAGTGCCGGCTATGGATACACAAAATACCTCTCAGAGTTGGAAGTTTTTCGTGGCCAATCGGAGGGGCTTGAAGTATCTATTGTTAATCCTTCTGTTATTCTGGGCCCTGGAGATGCTAATAGAACTTCTGGAATGATCCTTCAGTTTATTCGCAAGGGTTGGCCAATCGCGCTCGACGGATCTGCTAATGTAGTGGATGCCAGGGATGTCTCCAGAGTGATTGTTCATCTTATAAATTTTCCGTCTTCAGGAGAGCGGTTCATTCTTAATGGGTTTAGCATGCCCTGGTCAGACTTGTTTACCGAAATTTCAAAGCGGTTGGGTGGCCGCACCAGATATTGGATGGTTCCAACCCGTGTGGCAATTGGCGCTTTATGGATTTATGGAATAATCATGAAACTGGTCCGTAAATCACCCACCGTAACACCTCAAGCCGTGCGGATGGCTACGTCCGGGAATAGTTACAGTAGCGCTAAGGTCATCAAACACCTTGCTTTCCAATTCAGTTCTCCTGAATCAACCTTGGACTGGGCCTGTTCTGGCTTAAAATAGCCTGTATAAGCTGAGATTTTAGCATTTTTTAGCCGAAATTAAAAGTTGTTAAACCCAAAATGTTGGTGCATTTTTACTGTGTAATGGCAGGAATCTCCGCTTACGGAACTCACTAACAGGATAGCTAATGCCAAAGCGTTTTAGGAAAAGGGAAGAGGAAGAGGAATTAATCAAACGGTTTGAGTCCGTTCTCAGAAAAAAAACGTCCGACTTTTTTGATTTGGAGGCGTTTGAGCATATCATCGAACATTATCTGGCAATAAATAAGAACGCCAAAGCACTCAAAGCTGTAGAAATGGCTATCGAGCAGTATCCATTTTCCTCTGAGTTGGTTACGCTTAAGGCTCAGATCTTTTCCAATCTGGAGCGGTTTCAGGAAGCGGAAGAATTGCTAAACCATATGCGGCTGGTCAATCCCTATGATATGGATGCCATGCTCAATCTTGGTTCCGTTTATTCCATGCAAAAGAAATTTGTTGAGGCAAAAGATCTCTATAACGAAGCTCTGAAGACGGCAGAGGAATTGATCGATGAAATTCACTTTAATCTTGGGTTGGTTTATCAGGCCGAGGAAAATTATCAGGAGGCCATTATTCATTTTAAAAAATCTATTGATGTCAATCTGAGTCACGAAGGTGCACTTTATGAGTTGGCTTATTGCTTGGATCAGGTAGGTCAATTGGAGAGCAGTCTTTCCTATTACCAAAAGTTTATTGATGAAGACCCATATTCTGCTGCAGCCTGGTACAATCTTGGAATAATCTACAATAAGCTGGAAAAATTCGATGAAGCTATAGATGCCTATGAATATGCATTAGCAATCGATGAAAATTTTGCCTCTGCTAATTTTAATATGGGCAATGCTTGTATGAGTGCTGGACTTCCCGAGCGTGCTCTGGGGTGTTTCAAACAAACTTTGGATCAGGAAGGACCAAGTCCGGAGGTTTACTGCAGTTTTGGGATGGTTTATGAAAGCCTTGGTCAGTTCGATCTGGGTTTGAAATATTTTCAAAAGGCTACAAAGCTTGATCCTACCTATGATGAAGCTTGGTTTGGGGCAGGTATGTGTCTTGAAAAAAAAGAGCAATGGCCTCAGGCTTTGCATTTTTTTAACAAAGCAGTCAAAATTGATTTTAACAATCCAGAATACTGGAAGGCTGTGGCCCGCATGGATTTTAAAGTTGGTAATGTGGTTTCGGCAATTGGTGCCTATGAAGAGGCAAGCCAACTGGACCCTTCCGACCGCGAAATTTGGGTGGATTGGGCTTACATCTACCAGGAGCAGGGCGAATTTGGAAGGGCGGCCTCCATTTTATCCGATGGACTCGCGGAGCGTCCTGAAGATGCTGTACTGATGTACCGT
>JBMSPY010000022.1:0-14671 GCA_049423005.1 Cyclobacteriaceae bacterium | reverse complement strand
CCCATTTCAGAGAGCAGGTGTTGATCATATTTTCGTAAGTAGAATTGCGGACCATGCCGAGTGCGGTTCCTTTATCAGACAGGTAATGTGTTTTATTTTCTTTGCGGTCATAAAACAAAACAGGACAATGCCCTGCGCGTGCATAAGAAAGCGTATGGGTTTGTTTATCAATAACAAAATAAACAGCTGAGATAAAGGACCCTCTTTCCAGGCAATGGGCTAAGGCTTTATTGGCACGCTTAAAAAAGGAAACCGGATCGGTGGCATCCTGGGCCAGACTATGAAAGATTCCTTTCATCTGCGACATGTGGAAAGCTGCCGTTGTTCCCTTACCAGATACGTCGGCAATGATGCCTGCCATTTGTCCTTCAGATATCTGAAGCGTATCGTAATAATCGCCACCAACTTCGTCGGCGGACTCAGAGTAGGCTGCCATTTCAAAGTAATCACTCTGCTGAGGTTTATTGGGCAATAAACTTTTTTGAACCGCTTTAGCAATCTTAAGTTCTTCCTGGTAGCGCTCATTTTCGAGCGCCTCCTCCATAAGTCGGAAGTTTTCAATGGAGATGCCGGCCTGATTGGCAAAGGCTGCGGCAATGCGGCTCATTTCGCGGTTAAATCCGTCGGGGAGCTCACGCAATAATGCGAGTGCACCAATGATTTCACCTTTTACCTGAATGGGAAAAGCAAGAATGGAACGAAATCTCGTTCCGGATTTAGACATGTGCCTGGAGTGGTTGATGGTCTTGTCTGCTCCAACATTCAGAATGTTTTCAATTTTCTTTTCGCGCAGCAATCCTCGTATGTTGCCCACTTCATCCTCCGTTACTTTGAACGTAAAAATCTTTCTGGACTGATCCTGCATACGGATTTCCAACCACGCTGCATCTGCTGCAATACTGTTCACAGAGCTCTCCAACAAAATCCGATAGACACTTTCTTCATGCTGTTCGGTTTGAATGGATTGACTGAGGCGCTGAAAGTTAATGGCTTCTTCCAGTTTTTGTTCGAAAGCCGACGAAGTTGGCAGGTTGAACAAAATCACCAGGAAGGAAAACACCGCATATAGAATAGCAAACAGGAATAATCCGACATTAAAAACGTGCACCTCATAGCTCAAAAATGCACTTGATATGCGTCCGATTGACATGGAGTAGGTGACAACCGTGAAGGAGAAATAAACGAGATAAAAAATGATGAGCAGAATGATGACCAATGAACTCAGCTTCTGCTTGAAATTCAAAAATGCCACCCACTTCATGTTAGCACTCAAGGCAATGATCATGAGTGCCATAACGACTGCCAGAATATTTTGAAACAGACCATCAAAGCCAATTCCGAGGCTGTCTGAAATTAATGCCACCACCAAGGTTATATCGAAGGCCATCCAGAGCTGAACTACCCATTTTGATTTTTGATAAATAATCAAACGTTTCCAGCCTGTATAAGCCGCCAGGAGAAATCCCAATAGCATAGACAGGTTGATCTGGTAGAGGAGGTAGTTAAAGAGAATGTTGGAGACCAGTCGGCTATCTCCTAAAGCAGTAACAATTAACCTTAAGAATAACGATACAACTGTTGCGACCAGTCCGCTGGCAAATACCTTCCACAACAAATCACTGAACGACAGGCTTTCGTCGCGTTCAATTTTCAGTTTGTAATAAAAAAATACGGACACCGTAAACAGGTCCAGCATGATGTGCGGAAGGAAATCGGGCACATCAGCTTGTACCCCCCGTATATCGCTGAACAGAATGGCCAGATCGGAAAAGACCATAACCATCCAGAACGCGATGGAACTGGCAAGAATCAATCGAAGTAAGGCCTTAGTGCTCATCAGGCTGAATGTGGATTCCGGGGGAATTGCAATTATACGAAAAGCGATAGGCTCCGGTTTCCGGAAGCCCGTAATCCTGAGGGGGATTTAAGTATGTTTTCAGATCCAGCTGTTGACTGCACCCGGTACAGGTTTGCAAAAAACCTGGGAGTATTTTAGTTCAGTAAAACTCTCAGAAAGTCTTTTGAAACCAGAAACAGTAAAACGATCAGTCCAACGATGGTCTCGTTTCTATATTTTCTAAAAAAATCTTTCATTATTTTCTGCTGTAATTCGGTGCTTCACGCATGATGGTAACGTCATGGGGATGGCTCTCCTGAACTCCGGCAGCTGTAATTTCTACGAAACGAGCTTGCTTTAATTTGGAGATATCCTTTGCGCCCACATATCCCATACCGGCCCGAAGTCCACCAACCATCTGGTACAACACTTCTGAGACCATTCCTTTGAAGGGTACTCTTCCGGAGATTCCTTCAGGCACGAGTTTTTTGATATCGTCCTCCGTATCCTGGAAGTATCGATCTTTTGATCCGTCTTCCATCGCTTCGAGAGAGCCCATGCCTCGGTACGTTTTAAACCTGCGACCCTCATACAAGATCACTTCACCCGGAGCTTCTTCTGTTCCGGCGAGCAGAGAGCCAATCATAATACAATCTGCTCCTGCGGCAATGGCTTTTACCAGATCACCAGAGAAGCGGATGCCTCCATCGGCGATGATTTTGCAACCGGTATTTTTTACGGCCTTAGCTGCTTCATAAACAGCAGAAAGCTGAGGTAAGCCTACACCTGCTACGACGCGGGTTGTACAAATACTGCCGGGGCCGACACCCACTTTGATGGCATCTGCACCTGCTTTTGCCAAAGCTTTTGCTGCTTCTCCAGTAGCAATATTCCCAACGACCAGATCAAGGTCAGGATATTTTTTCTTTACACGCTTTGCGGCTTCGATTACGCCACGAGAATGACCATGGGCGGTATCGATACTGATGATGTCGACACCTGCACTTTTTAAGGATTCAATCCGTTCCAGAATATCCGGTGTTACACCGACAGCTGCTCCTGCACGCAGACGACCGAATTCATCGTGACAGGCATGTGGTTTGTTTTTCTTTTTCTGGATGTCTTTGTAGGTAATTAATCCAGTCAGCTTTCCATTTTTATTGACGATGGGAAGTTTTACAATTTTATATTTCTGAAGAATAACTTCTGCCTTCTCCAAAGTAATTCCTTCCGGTGCCGTAATGATGTTTTCCCGCGTCATGATATCTTGAACCGGTATAGCCATGTTCTTCTGAAAGCGAAGGTCTCTGTTGGTGATGATGCCAAGGAGCTTTCCATTTTCATCAACTACCGGTATGCCACCGATCTTGAACTCTCTCATGATTTTTTCGGCGTCACGAACCGTAGAACCTACGTGAAGGGTTACCGGATCAAGGATCAGACCGCTTTGCGAGCGTTTCACTTTTCTGACTTGCTCGGTCTGCTGGGCGATCGACATGTTTTTATGAATGAAGCCGAGCCCACCTTCTAAAGCCATGGCTATAGCCAAATTGGCTTCTGTAACCGTATCCATGGCCGCGGATACAATGGGAATGTTGAGCTGAATGTTGTTGGTCAGATAAACCCTGGTGTCGGTTTCCCTTGGAAGTACCTCCGAATAGGCGGGTACCAGAAGGACGTCATCGTAGGTTAGGGCTCTGAAGAGGAATTTGGAAGAATCGAGTGCCATAGCAAATAATCAGTTGAATCCGTTATTTGCCGGCCAAAGTTAAAGCAAACGGATGGTTCTGCCTAAAAGCCGTCAGAATTACCTGTTATTTTTGATTTTAGAGCTTTAACCCACTTATGTCCATAGCCTTAATAGTACTGTTGATGGTTTTTCAAGAAACTGCAGAGTTAGGGAAGGCTTCTTATTATTCTGATAAATTGGTTGGAAAGCCTATGGCCGGTGGCGGTGTTTATCAGAAAGAGGCGTTTACGGCCGCACACCGCACATTACCCTTTGGCACAAGAGTTCGGGTAACCCATCTGGCTACCGAATCAACTGTGGAAGTAGTTATAACCGACCGGGGTCCATTTATAAAAGGAAGAATCATTGATCTTTCCCGTGCAGCTGCAGAGCAACTTGGAATTATCATTCAGGGTGTAGCTCAGGTGAAGGTTGAGGTTTTGAAGGAGGAGTAATTTATCAGGCAATTTCACGGTATTGAATACGGTGCAATTGTGCATACAAACCATCGCGGTCCAGTAGCTCCTGATGCGTACCAGATTCTTTTATTTCTCCCTTTTCCAAGACGATAATTCGATTGGCCTTTTGAATGGTACTCAATCTGTGCGCAATGACAATTGCCGTGCGGTTTTTCATCATTTTGTCGATGGCCAGCTGAATCATTTCTTCAGTTTCATGATCGACTGAGGACGTGGCTTCGTCGAGGATTAGAATACCCGGATCGTAAACCATGGCGCGTATGAACGAAATTAGTTGACGTTGTCCTACCGATAAGGTGGCGCCTCTTTCCATCACGTTGTAATCTAGTCCGCCCGGCAGTCGTTCAATGAATTTTTTGGCGCCAACCAATTCAGCTGCGTGCCAAATCATAGCGTCGGTTACGGTTGGATTGTTAAGCGAAATATTATTTCGAATGGTATCGCTGAATAGAAAGACATCCTGTAGCACCAACCCGATATTTTTTCGAAGTGATTCAAGTTTGTATTCTTTGATTTCCTGCCCATCAATTTTTATTGAACCACTACTAAGGTCGTAGAACCGATTGAGTAGCCCAATGATGGTAGATTTCCCTGCGCCTGTAGATCCTACTAGAGCAACTGTTTCGCCGGGTTTAATCGAAAGGTTGATACCGCGCAACACGTGATCTTCGTCTTTATAAGCGAACCACACATTTTGAAATTCAACGGCTCCTTTGAGCTTGGCGGGTTCAGCTGTGCCTTCGACTACCAAATGTTCTGTATTGTCGAGCAGGTTGATGATCCGCGATGAGCTGACGATTCCCATCTGCAAGGTGTTGTAGCGATCGGCGATCATTCGAATCGGTCGGAAGAACATCTGGATGTACATAATGAAGGCTGTAAGTGTTCCGATGGTGATTCCGGTTGTTTCTGGTTCCAATGCAGCCTTTGAACCATACCACATCAGCAATCCGATGCCCATAGCGCTTATGATTTCAGCAACTGGATAGTATACGGAATAGTACAATACGGAGCGTAGGTTAGAGTTGAGATGTTCTTTATTGATTTCTTTGAATTTCTCCATCTCGCGTTTCTCTGCCGCAAAAATCTGTACGATGGCCATTCCGGTAATATGTTCCTGGACGAAAGTATTTAAGTTGGCAACCGCATTGCGCACATCATTGAAAGCCACTTTAATTTTTTCTTTAAATATGTAAGTGGCGATGAGCATAAACGGAACAGTGCTGAGGCTGACCAACGCCAACTTCCAATCTGTCCAGAACATAAAGCCAAGAATGAAAATGATCTGCAACAGGTCGCCGGCCATTGCTGCCAGTCCTTCGCTAAAAACGTCGGCCAGGCTTTCAACATCCGAAATGGTTCGTGTGACCAGTCGACCAATGGGTGTGCGGTCGAAGAATTGAAGCCGGTGGCGCACCAGATGCTCATAAAGTTTTACGCGTATGTCGCGAATGATAAATTGTCCAATACGACCGGAGAGGTAGGTATGGATGTATTGCACAATCGACTGAATGGCCAATAGCCCGGTCAGCCAAAGCATAATGGTAACCAGGCCTTGGTAGTTGCCTGTGGCTACATGCGCATCGAGCGTGTATTGTATAAGAAAGGGGCGTAGAGGACCGAGTATTCCGAGCAGAACGGTTAGGAGTACTACCAGATAAAACCGGGAACGGTACGGCGTTACAAACGCCATGATCCGATTCAATACCCTGAAATCAATGATGTTGCCGCTACTTACATTCTCCTTCTCCAAAGTATTTATTTCAGGTGTTAATTTTTGAATTCCAGGATGCAGCGTTCAATAATATCTGCGGATTGGTGAATCTGATTTTCAGTAATCACAAGAGGAGGTGCCAATCGGATGATATTTCCATGGGTTGGTTTAGCCAACAGGCCATGCTCCATAAATGCTAAACACAGATTCCAGGCTGTTTCACTTTCTGGTGCATCGTTGATGACGATGGCATTTAAAAGTCCTTTGCCGCGAACCAATTTGATGAGGTTTGATTTTTGGATTATGTCATTCATGCGGTCACGGAAAAGATTCCCCTGACGTTCGGCGTTTTCCGCGAGGTTTTCTTCCTGCACCACGCGAAGGGCTTCCATGGTTACGACGCTGGCGAGAGGATTTCCACCAAATGTTGAGCCATGTTGTCCAGGATGAAGAACACTCATTATTTCATCATTCGACAAAACACAGCTTACCGGCATGGTACCGCCGGAAAGTGCTTTGCCCAAAATCAAAATATCTGCGTGTACATTTTCGTGGTCCGAAGCAAGCATCTTACCTGTTCGTGCGATACCAGTCTGAATTTCATCCATCATCAGCAGCACATTATTTTTCCGGCAGATTTCTTCAGCGGCTTTCAGATATCCGTTATGAGGCACAAACACTCCGGCCTCTCCCTGAATGGGTTCAAGCCATAAGCCGCAGACATGTGGATCTGCCAGAGCAGTTTCCAGCTGTTCGCGATCATCGTAATCCACGAGGCGGAATCCGGGCATCATTGGTCCGAAACCCGATGTAGCGGATGCATCTGTAGAAGCGGAGATGATGGTTGTTGTTCTGCCGTGAAAATTTTTTCTGACTGCAACAATTACAGCCTGTTCAGGTGGAATTCCTTTTACGGTATATCCCCATTTTCGGGCAAGTTTTATGGCTGTTTCATTCGCTTCTGCACCGCTATTCATAAAGAGCGATTTATCGTAGCCGAATGTTTTACAAACCATTTCTTCGGCAAGACCGAGCTTATCGTTGTAAAAAGCTCTGCTGCATAAGGTCAATTGCTGGGCCTGCCGGATAAAGGCTGCGGTAATGGCCGGGTGACAATGTCCCTGGTTTACGGCACTGTAGGCGGACAGAAAATCAAAGTAGCGTTTACCCGCTACATCGTAGACAAAAATACCCTCACCTCGGGACAACACAACCGGAAGGGGATGATAATTATGAGCCCCATATTGATCCTCAAGTGCGATGGCCTCATTTGCGGTGGAAACTGATTTAACCATACGGTGGAAAGAAGCTCAAAATTACTCAAATTCAGGCACTTCGGGCTTCAACGGAAGGGCTGTTGGCTAAATAAAATTTCCGTAATGACGAAGCGCATGATAACTTGCAACACTAAAATTAAACCTGAATGCTATGAAAAAGTTATTGGGTAAAATCTCACTGGTCGTTACGCTGATTTTTCTTTTGCAAAACTGTGTAAGTAACAAAGTCGTTAACGATCCTTCCGGTTCTTGGGATTTCAAGATAAGCGGTACTCCATACGGAGAAATTAAAGGAACGATGACAATTGCTGCGGGCGCAAATGGTTACGTAGCAAAAATGAAAGCGATGGGTGACGAACTGGAAATGAATCCTATGGCCTTTGATCCTAAGACTGGAAAGGCTACCGGCGCATTTTCCTTTCAAGGCAACTCTGTTCAATTTGAAGCCATACATGCTTCCGGGGCAATGAATGGAAATCTTTCTGCCGGTGGTGCTGACTTTCCATTTCAAGCTGTAAAATCGATTGCAGCTGGAACCAAATGATAGTTCATCATGGCCACGCGAATAACCGGAGACAGTAAACTGAAAAAATTAATTGTTGTTGGCGACCGTGTACTGATCAGGCCGGCTAAGGAGTCGGAGAAAACCGACAGCGGACTTTACCTTCCACCGGGTGTGCAGGAGAAAGAAAAAATTCAACGTGGTTATGTTATTAAAACAGGCCCGGGGTATCCTCTCCCCATGCCTGCAGATGAGGAGGATGCCTGGAAAGGTCAAGAGGATCAAATAAAATATTTGCCGTTACAGGCTCAGGAAGGCGATCTGGCTATCTTCCTCCAAAAAGGAGCTATTGAAGTGATGTATGAGAAGGACAGATATTTTATCGTTTCTCAAGCATCTATTTTGATGTTGGAGCGTGAGGAGGATTTGTAATTGAGATGAAGGGACTGTCACTTGGTGCGCTGAGAAATGGGAAACGCTATTACCTGATAAATTATGGCGAGCGCCACGAATTTGAAATTGAGCAGATACTTGCAGATGGAAATTTTCGGGTGAAAGATTTAACAACCTTGGAGCGTTACCTTCTGTTGGATTTGATGCGCTACGGAAAAGGTGATGATTTTGAGATCAGAGATTTAGACAATTAGATTTCACGATATGATCATTATTGCAGACAGCGGTGGTTCTAAAATTGATTGGCGACTCGTACGTAAAGATGGTCGCATAGCGCAAGCCCACAGTCCGGGCTTTAATCCGTACTATCAGCCGATAGACGATCTTCATCAAAGTATTCAGCAACATATTGTTGCCCTGGCTGATGAGACGGTGACTAAAGTTTTCTTTTATGGGGCTGGCGTGTCATCGGAGAAAAATCAGCAGATCATCCGAGAGACCTTCTCCTCTTATTTTAATGAGGCCATCACTTTTGTGGGATGGGATCTTCTGGCAGCCGGAAGAGCATTGTGTGGAACTGAGCCTGGGATTGCCTGTATTATGGGAACTGGCTCTAATTCTTGTTTGTACAATGGCAAAGAGATTGTTCATGTTGTTGCCAATCTTGGTTGGGTTCTTGCTGATGAAGGTTCAGGTTCTAATATTGGCCGTAAGTTTTTATTTGAATACTTACGTGGGAAACAACCGGCATCTGTTGCTGAAAAATTTCGAGATAAATATCCCTTAACGCGAGAGGAATTTCTGGAGAAGGTTTATCAAGGAGACAGGCCCAGTGCCTTTCTGGCCAGCTTCACCAGATTTATTCATGAAAATCTTCAGGAAGAATATTGCTATAAGTTAATTTATCGCTGTTTCACCGAATTTTACGAGGAAGTAGTGATGCGGTACGATCGCTATCAGGATTACAAAGTGCATTTTACAGGATCCATTGCCTATCACTTTAGTGATATTCTGCGAAAAGCAGGCGCCGACAAAGGCATTGCTGTACGACACATTATGGAAGGGCCAATTGCAGGCCTCACCCTGTATCATCAGAGCGAAGTATGAAAAAGAAGCCAGCCGTAACCTCAACGGAGTCTACCTCGCGCTATGAAGCGCTCGAAGCGATGTCAATAAAAGATTTATTGATCAACATTAACCAGGAGGATCAAACGGTACCTGCGGCCGTTAAAAAAGTAATACCCGCGATTGGCAAACTGGTAAAGGTTATTGTTGAAAAGATGGAGTGCGGAGGACGTCTTTTTTATATTGGATCAGGGACCAGCGGAAGACTGGGGGTTGTAGATGCTTCAGAAATACCACCCACTTATGGTGTTCCCCATGGAAAGGTGATTGGATTGATCAGCGGAGGTGACCGGGCCATTCGGAAAGCCGTGGAGCATGCTGAAGATGACGCTAAGCAAGCCTGGAAAGATTTATCGAAGTTCAAGATTAATTCAAATGACGTTTTGATAGGTATAGCTGCCTCCGGAAGGACACCTTATGTGATTGGAGGCGTTAAGGATGCTGCGCGAAACGGAATTGTAACCGCCTGCATTACTTGCAATCGTGGGAGTGAATTAGCGGCCTCGGTTACACATCCCATTGAAGTTGTGGTTGGTCCTGAGTTTGTGACGGGCTCAACTCGTATGAAAGCCGGCACGGCTCAAAAGTTGGTTTTGAATATGATCTCTACTGCCGTTATGATCCGCTTGGGTAGGGTTCAGGGAAATAAGATGGTGGATATGATGCTTACCAATAATAAACTTGTTGACCGTGGCGTTAGATTTATTATGGAGGAGACTGGAGTAGCAGAAAAAGTAGCCAGAGAAAAGCTGCTTAAGACTAGTTCAGTCCGAAAAGCAGTTCAGGAGATTAAAAAGAAATGAAACTTATATTTGCGTCCAAATCAAAACATCTTTGTTGTTTATGAGGTTAACCAAGCGCTTTTTTCTTCCTATTGTTATTTTAATTTCTGCATGTACGCTGAGCTCTTGTCTGGAGACCACTGAAGATTTGTTTACTGAATTTGCAGAGCTTTTAAGGCAAGACACGGTCGCCATTAATGCTTATGTAAAGAAAAAGGGATTAAACCCAAGGGTGGATGTTAATGGTGTGCGGTTTGTGATAACAACTTTAGGTACGGGACTTCCACCGCGTCCATTCAGTGAAGTTGAAGTTACCTACGAGGGCCGATTGCTCAATGATGAGGTTTTTGATCAGGGAAATGTAAATGGTCAGGTAGGGGGTTTTATTAGTGGATTTTCTTCCGCATTGCAACTTCTACCGGCCGGCTCCAGTGCTATACTGATCATTCCCTCTGTTTACGCTTATGGCTCGGCCGGAAATGGAAAAATTCCTTCTAATGCACCGCTGGTTTTTGATATGGCTTTAAACAAGGTGGTCCGCGCAGCAGGTCAGGATCCTTTACTGGTATCAGACACCACGGCTATCCGGAATTTTCTTAATGCCAATTCAATCACCGGAACCATTAAGGATCCTTCAGGTATGCGTTATAGGATTTTGCAAACCGGGGAGGGCAATTCCCCTGGTCTTTATGATCGTGTAAAATTCAACTACACCATCAAACTTTTAAATACGCAGGAAATCGTAGCCACTGGTTCATCTGAGAAGACTGCAACTTTTGACGCCTGGGTAGTTAATTATTTGCCCGGTGTTCAGATCATGCTCCGAAAATTAAAACCTGGTGGAAGAGCAATTATGTATCTCCCATCAGAGTTGGGTTATGGGCCTACGCCTTTTCCGTTTATTCCGGCTAATTCGAATTTGATTTACGACCTTGAACTGGTCTCTGTTGATCCAGAATAGATATCAATTATTTTGAAGTGAAAAAAGAAAAGGGAGATTTAGTATCTCCCTTTTTTTGCTTGTTTTTCTGCGCGCTTTTCTTTCAGCGTTTTGGCTGACTTCTTTTTTGTTTCCTTTCGGGCGTCTTGAGCTTTTGCCATACGATTATTGGTTTTAGTATCTAAATTTACACATCTTGGCTCAGTAAGTCAACCAGTGGCTATTGGCCACGACTCACTTCAATCACTTTATTCCAGACGCGGAATAGATTTCCGGAACAGACTTTTTCAACGTCGGAATCTGAATAGCCACGTTTCAACAATTCATGAATAAGGGCTGGATAGGTACTTACGTCTTCCAATCCGCGGGGAAGATTCCCTCCAACGCCATCGTAGTCAGAGCCAAGGCCTACATGGTCAATGCCGGCTATCTTTACGACGTGATCGATGTGATTGGCCACCGTCTTAATGTCTACGGGGCTTGGATTTTCTTCGCGAAATTTTTTAATAATTGGTTCTGCTGCTGGATCTTCGGCATCGAGACCTCTTGACTCCAGGAGATCATCCAGTTGAGCAGATAATTTTCTGGCAGTGGAATCAAGAAAGTTCGGATAGTAATTGATCATGATAACGCCGCCATTCGCTTTCATTTTAGCGATCATATCATCTGACAGATCACGCTTTACCATAGGTGCAAAATGCCTGCAAGAGGAATGCGAAGCAATAACCGGAGCTTTACTGATTCGCATGACCTGGTAAAATGTGCTGTCGTCAACGTGGGAGACGTCAACCATTATCCCCAGACGGTTCATTTCAGCAACAACTTTTTTACCAAATGGACTAAGGCCTTTCCAGGTATGGGCAGTATCGTTTGAGGCATCGCAAATCTGATTGTCTTTATTGTGCGTGAGTGTGATGTAGCGTATGCCACGATCAAAAAAGTATTTCAGGTTTGACAAATCTTTACCAATTGGTGCCCCGTTTTCCATTCCCATGGGTAAGGAAATTTTTCCCTCCTTAAAATTTTTGATGATGTCATCTGGAGTGCGGGCAGCAGCATAATTTTCAGGTAATAAACGGATGATGGTCTCCACTTGATCGATGAGTGAGTCGGCCAGAGTTTTACCGTAGGTTGGAGCTTCCTGGTCTTTAACAGGTATGTAGATGCTCATAAAGGGAGCATCCAGGCCACCTTTTTTAGCGCGGACAAAATCGAACTCACCCATGGTGGTTGACAGTAGCGTGTCGATGGTAGATTCATTGATCAGGATATTCTTTTCCTTGAGCATGTAGGGAAGATCGACATGTCCGTCGACGATAATAAACTGATGTGCCAGGCTATCGGCTTTGGCTAAAAGAGGATCGACTGTTTCCACAGAAGGCTCTGACTTTGGGGCACAGCTCCACAGCAATACCAGAGGTAGTAGTTTGAGAATCTTCATTTTATATTTTGATTGGATTCAAGTGAAAGATAGCGCATAGATTTGAAAAAAGTAATTTGCGCTTTCTTCCCAATTGTTTGTCATGTCTGAAACGACTTCCTACACACGCTCACAGCTGGCCTTGCGCAATGGCCAGGATCGTCCTGAAATTTGGGTAGCCTTCGATGGTCTGATTTATGACGTGACTGTTTCGAAAATGTGGAAAAACGGAAAACATTACGAGCATTGGGCGGGTCAGGACCTGACTGAAGAGCTTAAGGATGCCCCGCATTCGGATCGGGTTTTCGAAAAATTCAAAGTAATCGGAAAGCTTATTTAGTTTTTGTTTTTCCTTTTTGCTTCTTTGAAGGCGAAGCCTTGGTTTCTGAAAGGAAAATCGATTTTTTGTATTCTACCTTGACTAAAGTAAGACCTTCCGGAGCCACGTTCATACCGGCTTTTTTGCGATCTCGATTTTCAATGATTTGTTGAAAATCTTTTACCGTGATTTTTCCTGTGCCTACATCTAATAGTGTACCTACTACTGCTCGTACCATTCCACGAAGGAACCGGTTGGCGGAAATTTCAAAAATTAAATCGTTCTCTTGTGCCATCCATTTGGCAGTGCTTACGGCGCAACGAAAATGATTGACGTCCGTTTTGATTTTACTAAAACACTCGAAGTCCTGATCGCCGAGAAGTAGACGTGCGGCGGCTGACATTTTTTTAACATCGAGTGGTTTAAATACATACAGAGCTCTGCCTACCAGAAGAGGATTTTTTCGGGTAGTGATGTGGTATCGATAGGTTCTTTTAATGGCATCGTATCGTGCGCTTGCCTCCGCTTGAACAGCGCGTATCGAATGGATGGCGATGTCTCGTGGGAGCAATGAGTTCAGTTTATGAATCAGATCTGCTCTAGAAAAAGGCTCATCCAGATCGGTGTGAAAAAATTGCTGTGAACAGTGAACACCTGTATCGGTGCGTCCGCTTCCTACGATGGAAACTTTTCTTCGAAAAATGCGACTTAGGGCTCCTTCAACCACTTCCTGCACGCCTGTTCCATTGGGTTGTGTTTGCCAACCATTGTAAGCGGTTCCGAGGTAAGCGATTTCAAAAAAATAACGCATCTGCAAAAGTACAAAGGACTCGGCACAAGGAAATCACCAAGAATTTGTGGACCCCCTGGACTTGTTTACTTTTGCCCGACAGGACCAATTAATTTATGTGGCAACGAATTCAAACTGTATTTCTTGTTTTAAATGTTGTGTGTATGGCTGCCGGTATATTTTTTCCCATTTGGGCCGGACAGGATCAAGGTGTTGGCTTCAGGCTGGATCCTATTCACTACACCGAATTCCGTGAAACCGGGGAAGCAAACACCTACCTTCCATATAGCATTACCGCATTATTGATGGCTGCTGCAGCTACCATTTCGGTGATGGAGATTCGCCGCTATAATGATCGGCATACACAAATCAAGATGGGTACGCTGAATTCACTGATCCTGATGGGTGCTATGATCAGCGCCGTGCTTTTCGCCAATCAGCTTACAACGGAACATCCAGAGCAATGGACCTATGGTCCTGCGTTGTATATTTTGTTTGCAGGTGTTACGTTCAACTGGCTTGCTGTACGATTCATCCGCAGAGATGAGAAACTCGTCAGAGATGCCGACAAATTACGTTAACCTCTGTTTGCATAACCCTAATTTTAGCCTTGAATTTTAACTAATAACTTTAACATATATGGCAACAACTAAACTTGGTGATCTCGTTGTGCATACGAATGGGGATCTTCCTTCAATAGGCTCGAAGCTCCCTAGCTTTACTCTGACCGCTAACGATATGTCGGAATTTTCCTCAGATCAGTATACTGGTAAAAAAATTATCCTGAATATTTTTCCCAGCATCGACACAGGCGTCTGTTCAGCTTCTGTTCGTGAATTTAATAAGCGTGTAACAAGTGCATCCAATACAGTTGTTTTGTGTGTCGCTAAAGACCTTCCATTTGCCATGAAGCGATTCTGCGGTGGAGAAGGTATTGAGAATGTGGTGACTGCCTCTGACTTCCGCGATCTGGGATTTGCCAAAGCTTTTGGTGTTTTACTTACCGACAGCAAATTCAAAGGTTTATTTGCCCGCGCCGTGGTAGTTGCGGATGAAAATGGTATTGTCCGACACACCGAGCTTGTGCCGGCTATCGGTCAGGAGCCCAATTATGATGCGGCCTTTGCTGCACTTTAATTTTTTAAGCATGGTGAAAAAGATTGCTGTTTTCTGTCTTCTGTTTGTGACGTGCTTATGCTCTGCACAAGAAACTTTTTACCTCACAGCCGACAGAGTCTTTGACGGTGAAACCATGCATTCAAATTGGGCGGTGGTTGTTCGGGATGGAAAGATTATTGACGCTGGATCACGCGATCGCATTAAACAGCCTACAGGCTCCAAGCTTATCTCTCGTCCTAACAGCA
>JBMSPY010000021.1:0-14703 GCA_049423005.1 Cyclobacteriaceae bacterium | reverse complement strand
TTACCAAATCCTTCGTGATCACGACTGATGCGATTCCACTGCCTTCAGCATTTTCTAAAGTAAATAACTCCGTTGCGCCACACGCCGGATCCAGAACAGTGGTGCGTGCCCGATATTGGACCGTAAGGTTACTAGCGCCCTCCGGTCGGTAAAGGGTGATGATGGACTTATCGGTTACCGGATTAAGCGGCATCACAAAGGCCGAAAGTTCTTCGTCTTCAATAAATTTTCCTGGAATACCCGAAATCTTTACCGAGTCCAACTGAAGCTCAATACTCTTTCCGTCGGTGTAATTGAAAAAGGCTACCTTAATAATATTGGAAGTTTGATTCTGACAATCGCCTTTCTCAAAACAAGACGACAGCATCAGAGTTGCAACGAAAATCAGAAGATGGTCTGTACGAATCACGCGGTAAATATACAGGGACCTTTTTATGCAATTGTTTATTTCATTTCCCTAATCCATTGGCTGATCAGTTCAGCGCCTTCACGGTGAACCACCTTTCGACCCAGCTCAGGCATCATCACTCCGGGGTCGTTAGATACGATTCGGTGATAGAGGATCGACTTGTCCGGTGCACCCGGAACGATGTCGTATTTAAGCCCTCCGGAGCCCCTTCCAGCCGCGACGGGCGCTTTTCCAACGCCAAGTTGCAGGGGATTGGTTTCGGAGGCCAGCAGGTGAAGACCCGATGTTTTGGCTGGACCATCTTTTCGGTGACAATGGGCGCAATTGGCCTCCAGCCAGGAGCGTGCACGCAGTTCTACGGATGCGTCCTCGTTTTCGTAACTGATTAATTTCGGAAAATCTCCGGAGGTTGGAACCCCTCTCAGGATTTGTTGTTGCTCCCATTGGATCAGTTGATTTTTTCCGTTCACTTCTTTATTCAGCTGCCGGGCTGTCGGTCCTACGGGCATGAGTTGATCCCCCCTGGCGTGACAATTTTTGCATTGATTCTGGTTGGGTATCGAGTAATCGAAATTCAGCAGTTCTCCTTCGGATGTCTGATGGCTGATGTTGACTTCTCCGCCTGCTGGTTCCAAATAAGCTTCTGTTTGCTCTTTGTTCCAGATATAGGGGAGTGCCTCCCAACCGGATGCTGTGCGGATCAAAAGTCTAGTTTCGATGATTCGTTCCTCCTGCGCAGAGGATTCCGCAAAAAGAAAGTTTTTAATCAGAACACTTCCTTCAGGAAAATCAAAAACATCTGTGTGGTGGTAGGTTATTTTTTGGCCTTCTGGCACAAATACAAATCTCTTTTTAAGGGCGTAGTCACTGAATAAAGGTGCGTTGACTTCGTACCCTATTACATTCGGAGCGGGATTCAGATCACTGAGCGGTCCACTAAAAAAACCATACTCCGAAAGTTTTTCTTTTCCCAGGCTGTTGTGAGTGGAAGTGGTTTCAGCTTCGGCCAGCACCATCTCATTAGGCTGCTGTGAACAGGCTATAGTCACCAGGGTCAAAAAGAGCAGCGCGGAGTTTTTCATTGATTTTTAGTGTCGCGGCAACGAAAAGAAGCAGTGTCCTCTGACCAACCTTCAAAATCATGTGCGGCATCTATGGAAACGATTTTGATTTCACCATTATCTTCAATGCAGAGGGCAGGGTCTGATGCATCGGGTCTGATTCCATCATAGGCAATATCCGGTGTCGAAAGAAAGGCTTTGGTTAAAAACAGGAGACCGATGTCGTGGCCAACTGCCGGGAACCAGTGATTGTTCTGGTAAAAGTTTTTCCGGATACGAATATCGTAGGGGTAAGGATTGTACAGGGTGTCCAACTTATAGTTATTGTTGACCGTTTGCGCTCCGAGCGGCGAATCGTTTTGCTCACCACTTTCGGTTAATGCAGCCACCAGTTCATAGCTGATGATGCCTGTGCCAATGGTTTTATTGTCGATAATATCGTTACCAACCATTTCGAGATTATGTGTTGCCAGAATCATCACGCCTGTTCCTGGTGGCACGCTGGCCACCACATTACCCGGAGACGCAAAGTTTTTATAGTTGTTGTGGTGAATGAAATTATTGAAAATGCGCGTGGAGTGTCCGTACTGCGTTAATCCTGGAAGGTCAAAGACCAACAGGCCACCGGTATTTTCAAAGGATTCGTTTTCGTAGATATCCACCCATCTGGAGTTTTCACTTTCAATTCCGGCTACATTGTTCCAGGCTTTATTTCTTCGGATAATGACACTGTCGGATTGCCCTACATAGATTCCGGCATCCGATGAGCCAATGGCTTCGCAATCCTCAATCACCACACGTGTGCAGAGCACGGGATACAACGCGTAAGCGCCGTTGGTACTTTTTGGTTCACCGTTCCACCTGGACCGAATACGCCGTATGGTTATTCCTTTTGTGTCGTTGATCTTTAAATTATCACCGGGAGCATCTTCAAGGGTCATGTCCTCTATCGTAATAGAAACACTGTTACTGATGAGGATACCTTGTGCACCTTCTTTCTGATTGCGGAAGGAAAGGATGGTGGAATCTTTTCCGGCGCCTTTAATGAGAATATTTTTTTTCCCATCCAGCTGCAAACCTTTGGTGAACATATAACGCCCTGCCGGAATGTATATGGTATCTCCATCAGCCGCGCCAATCAGTTGTTCCTGAAGCGATTTTTGAATGGTGTTCCAGATAATGGTGTCCTGATCTTGATTGGCGCAGCCCATCACGAAAACAGAAACTAGTATTGCACACAGGCGGATGATTCGTGTCATAACGGCAATTGGAAGGAAGTCAAAGTTACAATTTTGATGATTTTGTCTCCAATTCGACTTATTTGGGAACCTTTTGAATTCCTGAACCTGTTAACTTTGCAGTTCAAATTGTTGCCATGTTGAAATTTCTGCTTGTCCTGGTGATCATCGGTTATATCCTGTACAAAATCGGGTCTGTCTTTTTCAGGGCAGGTGTGATGACCCAGCGGATGCGCGAAGAGCAAAACCAGTTTCGCGCCAAAAAGCCATCACCGGGAAAAAATGGAAAAATTAAAGATGGCGAATACGTTGATTACGAAGAAGTAAAATAGTCCCGCGTTTTTTGAACCTCCCATTCTATAAATACCAGGCTGCAGGAAATGACTTTGTTCTGATTGACAATCGGGACGAATCCATTTCACTTTCCTCGGAGCAGATTGCCCGCTTGTGCGACCGCAAATTCGGTGTTGGTGCTGATGGTG
Organism: Cyclobacteriaceae bacterium; assembly: GCA_049423005.1. Classification (GTDB taxonomy): domain Bacteria; phylum Bacteroidota; class Bacteroidia; order Cytophagales; family Cyclobacteriaceae; genus ELB16-189. The sequence goes on along the minus strand of JBMSPY010000021.1, from coordinate 11,513 downwards.
TCATTTTTGTTTCTGAAGATCCGGATGCTGATTATCATGTTACCTACTTCAATCCGGATGGCACTCAAAGTTTGTGTGGAAACGGTTGCCGCTCTGCGGTAGAGTTGGCTCGCCGTTTAGGCTTGGCCGCTACGCATTCTGTGTTTAATGCCTATGATGGGAAACACTTTGCTGATATCTTAACCGATGGATTAATCCGGATTCGGATGAGCGATGTGGATAAAATTGACAGCGCATTGGATGGCTATTATATGAACACCGGTTCGCCGCACTTTGTCCGGTTTGTTCGTGGATTGGATGCGTATCCTGTATTCGATGAAGGTAAATCCATCCGATACAATCCGATTTTTCCAATTGGCGCCAACGCTAATTTTATCGAGCGGATCGACGACCATACCCTGGCTCTGAGGACCTATGAGCGGGGTGTGGAGCAGGAGACTTTAGCCTGCGGTACCGGAGCCACTGCAGCTGCGCTTGCCGCCAGTTTGGAAGGCTACCACAGCCCGATAACATTAAAGGCTCGAGGCGGCGACCTGATCGTTGATTTTAAAAGGGATGGCCACGGAAATTTCACCGAAATCCACCTCACCGGCCCGGCTCAAATGGTGTTCCGGGGAGAGATCGAAATTTAGGTTCCAAGTCCTCAAAACAAATTAACTTTGACCCCTTCATTCCCGTTTAAATGGGCTTGATTCGAACTGACCATGCTGAAACTGATCGCCAAAATTTTCGGAACTAAATCCGAAAAAGATATTAAAAAAATTATGCCCCTGGTGGATGCTACACGCCGGGAGGGTGAAAAGCTGACATCGCTTTCCAACGACCAGCTTCGGGATAAGACCAATGATTTAAAGCAGCAGATCCGCGTAGCTCTTGGATCTATTGATGAAGAGATTCAATCGCTTCATAAGCGAATTGCCGACCAACCGGATTTAGACTTAAACGAAAAAGAACAGCTCTTTACCGAGATTGATAAACTCGGCGATCAGCGAAATGAGCAGTTGGAGAAAGTGTTGATGGATATTTTGCCTGCGGCCTTTGCGATTGTGAGAGAGACGGCGCGCCGATTCCGTGAAAATGAGCAGTTGGAAGTTACCGCCCGCGATTTTGACCGTGTACTTGCTGCCCGAATGAACAACATCCGGATCGATGGCGAGAAAGCCTTCTGGGCCAATCAATGGATGGCTGCCGGAAATATGATCAAATGGGACATGGTTCATTACGATGTTCAGATCATTGGTGGTGTGGTTCTGCATGAGGGTAAGATCTCCGAAATGGCCACCGGAGAAGGAAAAACATTGGTAGCTACCTTTCCGGCATTTCTGAACGCACTGGCCGGAAGAGGCGTTCATATCGTAACGGTTAACGATTACCTCGCCCGTCGCGACAGCGAATGGATGGGTCCGCTTTTCCAGTTCCATGGCATCATGGTCGATTGTATCGACAAGCACGAGCCCAATTCAAATGCCCGTCGCAATGCCTACCTCGCTGACATCACCTACGGCACCAATAATGAGTTTGGTTTTGATTACCTGCGCGATAATATGGCACGCGATCCTGAAGAGCTTGTGCAACGGGGACATCATTACGCCATGGTGGATGAGGTCGACAGTGTTCTCATTGATGAAGCTCGCACACCTCTGATCATTTCCGGTCCTGTACCGCGAGGCGATCAGCATGAGTTTCATGATTTAAAGCCAAGGATTTTTAAGGTTGTCGAAGCTCAGAAAAAGATCATCAACCAGTTCCTTGCTGATGCGCGAAAACTCATCGCCGAAGGAAATGAAAAAGACGGAGGCTTGGCCTTATTCCGTGCACATCGCGGCATGCCAAAGTATAAGCCGCTGATCAAATACCTCAGCGAAACCGGTATCCGTCAGGTTTTGCAGAAAACTGAGAATTTTTACCTCGCCGATAACAAGAAAGAAATGCCTAAGGCCGATGAGCCTTTGTATTTCGTTATCGATGAAAAAGATAATAGCGTTGAGTTAACCGATAAGGGAATCGATTTGATCACCGGCGACGGAGAAGATCCACGCTTCTTTATTCTTCCAGAAATCGGAACTGAATTGAGTAAGATTGAGAAGGAGGAGGCGCTTAACGCTCAAGACAGACTTCAAAAAAAGGAGGATCTTATCCGAGATTATTCCACCAAATCGCAGCGCATTCACTCCGTAAATCAGCTCCTCAAAGCATACACACTTTTCGAAAAGGACACGGAGTACATCATCGTTGACGGAAAGGTTAAGATTGTAGATGAGCAAACCGGTCGTGTGTTGGAAGGCCGTCGTTATTCGGACGGACTCCATCAGGCCATCGAAGCTAAAGAAAATGTAAAGGTTGAGGATGCTACGCAGACTTATGCGACGATAACGCTCCAGAATTATTTCAGGATGTACCATAAGCTGGCCGGTATGACTGGAACAGCTGAAACGGAGGCCGGTGAATTTTGGAATATCTACAAGCTGGATGTGGTGGTTATTCCGACCAACAAGCCTGCTGTTCGAAAAGATATGGATGATCTGGTGTACAAGACCATCCGTGAAAAATTTAATGCGGTAGTGGACGAGATCGTTGAGCTTACCGGTCAGGGACGTCCTGTTCTGGTGGGAACAACCTCTGTTGAAATTTCGGAATTGCTCAGCCGCATGCTGCAATTACGTAAGATCAAGCACAATGTACTGAATGCAAAGCAACACCAGCGTGAAGCAGAAATCGTTGCTGAGGCCGGAAAGCCGGGTACCGTTACCATTGCAACCAACATGGCCGGTCGCGGAACCGATATAAAGCTTACCCCGGAATCACGTGCTGCCGGTGGTTTGGCGATTATCGGTACCGAGCGTCACGAGTCGCGTCGTGTGGACCGTCAGTTGCGCGGCCGAAGCGGTCGCCAGGGTGATCCGGGCTCTTCAAAGTTTTATGTATCGCTCGAAGACAACCTGATGCGTTTGTTCATGCCGGAGCGTATTGCCCGGATAATGGACCGTTTGGGACTTAAGGAGGGTGAAGTCATTTCGCATTCTATGGTGACCAGCTCCATTGAGCGGGCACAGAAAAAGGTTGAAGAAAATAACTTCGGAATCCGGAAGCGTTTGTTGGAATACGACAACGTGATGAATTCACAGCGTGAAGTTATTTACCGTCGTCGCAAAAATGCTTTGTTTGGAGAGCGGCTAAAACTGGATATCCTGACCATGTTCTACGACATGAGTGAAGAGCTGGTAAACAATGCCAAGGCTGGCGAAGGTTATGAAAATTTTAAGTTGAATGTGCTGAGCACCTTCAGTATTGATTTGCAACTCAGCGAAGAAGATTTCAACAAATGGTCTGTAGATCAGATCACCACAGTTCTTTACGATCAGGCCCTCAGCCATTATGAAGCCAAGAATAAAGCAACTGCTTTACGGGCTCTGGTGCGCTTAAAAGAAATTCAGCGCACCAATGGGGCTACTATTGAAAACATCCTTGTTCCCTTTACCGATGGTACGCGTCAGATAGGCGTGGTTGTAAATCTTCAAAAGGCTGTTGAATCTGAGAATGTGGAACTGGTCCATGCCATGGAAAAGATTGTTTCGTTGGCCATCATTGATCAGCAGTGGAAGGAGCATTTGAGAGACATGGACGATTTGAAACAATCTGTTCAGAATGCTGTTTACGAACAAAAAGATCCTCTTTTGATCTATAAATTCGAAGGTTTTGAAGCCTTTAAGCGATTTGTAGGTCGGGTGAATAATGAAACGGTATCCTTTTTGATTAAGGCTATGATACCGGAGACGGCAGCCCCTGTTCAGGAGGCGCGCTCACAAAAAAGACAGCGCTTTACGGAACAAAAGGATGAGTCCCGCTCTTTGTTGAGTGGTGGAGGTCAGCCGGCTGAACAACCCCGTCAGCAGGAACGTGTAGACCCAGTAAAGTCTGATAAACTTGCGGGCCGCAACGATAAGGTTAGTGTTCAGTATTCCGATGGGCGCGTGCTCAAGGATGTGAAGTACAAAAGAGTTGAAGAAGATATAAAAAGTGGAAAATGCGTTGTGATCGGATGATGAGCCTGGTCAGATTTCTTTTCATAATCGCTGCCTTGGCTGGGTTCGTTGAAGCAGCAGCTCAACGTAAGCGTCCTGCTTACTCTGAAGATCTAACCAAGCACAGGCCGTCCTTGCCGGCTGTTCAAAAAGTTACAGAGCCAGAAGCGGGTATTCAAAAAAGTCCTGCGCAATATACCGTGAACGATAAGGTAAATGAGGTACTGGATAGTATCGACCGTTTTAATGCTTCTCGCAAGTTCATTGATGGCTTTACCATTCAGATTTACTCTGGTCAGAAAAAGCAGGAAGCATTGGATATCAACAAGACATTGACCGAATCGGAGATTGGTCTTACGGCAGACATCCAGTTTGTGCAACCCAAATTTCGTGTGGTCGTTGGTAAATATTTTACCCGGCTTGAGGCTCATCGTGATTTGTATAAGCTATTGAAGCTCTTTCCGAATGCTATTGTAATTCCAGAAAAGGTTCCTTTGAAGTGATATGGATGTATTGGAAAGGATAAAGTCTGAGGCACATCTCTTGCATGCAGAAACAGTAGCGCATCGCAGACATCTTCATGCTAATCCTGAGCTTTCGTTTCAGGAGAAAAATACAGCTGACTTTATTTTTGATTACCTAACTAAGCTAGGCTTAAATCCAAGCCGACTGGCTGGTACCGGCGTAACAGCATTGATTCATGGCAACAAGGAGGGGCGTCGCGTGGTCGCTTTACGTGCCGATATGGATGCGCTTCCGATCCATGAGCAAAACGAAAAGCCTTATCGCTCCAAGAACGAAGGTGTTATGCATGCCTGTGGTCATGATGTGCACACAGCTTCTTTATTGACCACCGCAAAAATTCTAAAAGATATTCAAGATGAATTTGGTGGAACCGTTAAACTGATTTTTCAACCTGGAGAAGAGAAAAATCCAGGAGGCGCTTCCATCATGATCCGGGAAGGAATTTTAGAGAATCCCGTTCCGGATGTAGTAATTGGACAACATGTGATGCCCGTGATGGAAACTGGTAAACTTGGTTTTCGGCCAGGTAAGTACATGGCCAGTTCGGATGAGATTCGATTGCGCGTCATTGGTAAAGGAGGCCACGCGTCAACACCTGAGTTAAACATCGATCCGGTATTGATCGCTTCGCACATTATTGTTGCTCTTCAGCAAGTCGTTAGTAGAAATGCCGGCCCCAAACAACCTACTGTTCTTTCATTTGGTCGCGTTATCGCAGAGGGTGCTACCAATATCGTTCCCGGCGAAGTAAACATAGCCGGAACCTTCCGGGCGCTGGATGAGGAGTGGAGAAAAAAGGGGCTTGAGCGAATTCAAGCCATTGCCAAAGGTGTGGCCGAAAGCATGGGTGGTAGCTGTGAGGTTACTATTTCCCATGGTTATCCTTTTTTAAAGAATGACGAGGAACTTACTGCTCGGATGACGCGTTATGCGGAAGAATATATGGGAGCCAATAATGTGGAACCAATCGATCTCACGCTGGGGTCTGAGGATTTTGCTTACTACTCGCAACGGGTTCCTTCCTGTTTTTACCGCCTGGGCACCCGTAATGCCCAAAAAGGCATAACGTCCTACGTCCACACGCCCACGTTTGATGTGGACGAAGACGCATTAGCGATTGGCCCCGGAGTAATGGCGTGGCTAGCCCTTCGTGAACTTGAACATAAAAAAGATCAATAACTTGCGCTATGGTTTACCCTGTTGTTGTTTATGGCGATCCGGTTTTACGCAAGCGCGCTACGGATATCCCTAAGGGTGAAGACATCAAAAATCTTGTGGCCGACATGTTTCAAACAATGGTAGCTGCCGACGGAATCGGACTGGCCGCGCCACAAATCGGTAAAAGTATTCGGCTTTTTGTGGTTGATGCTACCATGTTGGAAGATGAACCAGACTTAAAAACATTTAAAAAAGTTTTTGTCAATGCCACCATTCTGGATGCTGCCGGAGCAGATGAAGAAATGGAGGAGGGTTGTCTTAGCATTCCAAACATCAGGGAAAAAATTGTTCGGAAAGACCGCATCCGTGTTGCCTGGTTTGATGAAAATTGGGTGGCCTACGAAGAAGAATTTACAGGAATGAAAGCCAGAATCATTCAGCATGAGTACGATCATATCGAAGGAAAATTGTTTCTGGATCACCTGGCACCTCTACGCAGAAGACTACTCCAGGGCAAACTAAACGACATCAGTCGCGGTAAGGTGGATACTTCCTACCGCATTCTGGCTCCGCTCCGAAAATAAAATCTTAAAATTTATTGGCCAGTTGTCCGCAGGCGGCATCAATGTCTTTGCCTCGGCTTTTGCGCACACGTGTGGTGATGCCGTGCTGCTCCAAAACATCCATGTAGCGATTGAGGATGGACGTTGACGCCTGCTGAAAGTGCTCATCACCAATCTGATTGTACTCGATCAGATTTACTTTGCAGGGGATGGTTTTGCAAAATTTCAGTAGAGCCTGAACGTCTTCTTCCTGATCGTTAATTCCTTTCCAAACGACATACTCGTAAGTCACCTTACTTTTTGTTTCGTGGTACCAATAGCGGAGCGCTTCGGCCAGTTCTTCCAGACTATTGGTTTCGTTGATGGGCATCAATTCTGTCCGTTTCTGATTGATGGCGCTGTGCAGCGAAACAGCCAGATTGAATTTCACCTGATCGTCGGCCATTTTCATGATCATTTTTGAAATTCCGGCGGTCGATACGGTAATTCTTTTCATGGCCATGCCCAGCCCTTTTGGGGAGGTGATTTTTTCAATGGCCGAAAGCACATTGCTGTAGTTGAGCAGCGGCTCGCCCATTCCCATAAAAACAATATTTGTCAGTGGTCTGTTAAAGAAAAGTTCCGATTGTTCGCGGATGGCCACCACCTGGTCATAGATTTCATCGGCACTGAGGTTGCGCATGCGCTTCAAACGGGCCGTGGCGCAAAACGTGCACGCCAGACTACAACCAACCTGCGACGATACGCAGGCTGTAATTCTTTTTTCTGCCGGAATCAGCACCGACTCAACAATCAAACCGTCGTGAAGGCGAACGGCATTTTTGATCGTGCCGTCGGAGCTTCGTTGCATGTTGTCAACCTGAATCGGATTGATGGTGAAATGATCATTGAGCAACTGACGGGTTGAAACAGAAAGATTGGTCATCTGCTCGAAATCTTTTGCTGATTTCTTCCAAAGCCATTCGTACACTTGCTTGGCACGAAAGGCCTTTTCTCCGTTGGCCACGAAAAAATGCTCCAACTCCTCAGATTTCAGTTTTCGGATGTCCCGCTTTTCAACCAGCATACTGCAAAAATAGCGAGGTCTGATCAGACCGATCATTTAAAAATTTACACGAACCATGGCAATTGGTTCCCCGGGGTTTATTAAAATGCGTACCGTTTCAAAAATACAGGTATGGAAAAGTCAACAGCCATTATTCTGACAGCAGGATATCTGGTCTCAAGCAATGGAAAAACAGCCCATGGTCTCATCCGCGGAACCGATCGGTTTCAAATAATGGGGGTAATCGATGAAAAATACGCTGGAAAAGATGCGGGCGAAGTTCTGGACGGAAAACACAGAGGTTTGCCGGTCTATGCTTCTCTGGAAGACTTTTCCAATTCAGGCAGAAAAGCCAAATACTGCATTATCGGTGTAGCCACCAAAGGAGGCGTTATTCCGGATTCTCTAAAAGTTTTATTGAAAGAAGCGCTGGAAAAAGGATTTAGCCTGGTGAATGGTTTACACGATTACATTTCCGATCATCCTGAATTGGTAGCTCTGGCTGCTGAAAAAGGCCTTGAGATCATCGATGTGCGTAAGCCTAAAAAGTTCAAAGACCTTCACTTCTGGAATGGAAAAATTGCCGAGGTAAAATGTCCAAAGATTGCTGTTTTAGGCACCGATTGTGCTCTTGGAAAACGGACAACGACGCGCTTTCTCACCGAAGCCATGCGGGCTGCCGGTTATAAAGCTGAGATGATTTATACGGGTCAGACAGGTTGGATGCAGGGCGCGAAATATGGATTCATTTTCGATTCAACTCTGAACGACTTCATCTCCGGTGAAATGGAGCATGCTGTTCATCAATGCTGGACCGAAGAAAAGCCAGATATTGTTTTCATTGAGGGACAGTCTTCTTTGAGAAATCCAAGTGGACCTGCCGGTGCGGAATGGATTGTTTCGGCGGCAGCTGATGCAGCCATTATTCAGCACCATCCTGTACGCAAGCAGTACAAGGATATGGAATACTACCCAGCCTATATTCCATCGCTGGCCGATGAAATCAATTTGATCCAAATTTATGGCGCCCCAACAGTTGGTATAACGGTTAACACCGCTAAAATGACTACAGAGGAAGCTCGAAGTTTTGCACAACAACAAGAAAAAGAACTGGGAATACCTGTTGTTCTGCCATTGGAAGATGGTCTTGACCGATTGGTGCCTGTGCTGGCAGAGCTTATCAAAAAATCGAAGTAGGATAATCCACACGTATAAACATTCCCGAACATGAGAATCAAATCAATCACATCCTGGTGCACCGACCTGGGCAATCTTCGTCCCTATACCATCGCCTTCAAAACGGTTGATGAGGTTAAGAATGCCTTCGTTGAGATTACTCTGGAAAATGGCACAACGGGAATAGGTGCGGGCAACCCTAGCGAATACGTTACAGGTGAGCATTTGGATCAAACCAATGCTGCATTGGCATCAGCAAACATTGAATGGTTGGTTGGACGCGATATCCGCGAGATCAATCAGTTGCTCGCTGAATTGCTCATTCGGTTTCCAAAAAATCCTGCAGCACGCGCAGCCATTGATATTGCGCTTCACGACGCCTTCACCAAATACCTGGGCATCCCACTCGTCACCTACCTCGGCAAAAAAATTGATTCCATGCCGACAAGCATCACCATTGGCATTAAAAGTGTCGATGACACCATGAAGGAAGCAGAAGAATATCATCAGCGCGGATTTCGGGTGCTTAAGGTTAAACTGGGAATTAACATTGAAGAAGACATCGAGCGTCTCGCGAAGCTGAGAGAGAAATACGGAAAATCGTTTACGATCCGAATTGACGCCAATCAGGGCTACACTGCTGCTCAGGCGGTTGAGTTCTACAATCGGACCAAGTCTTATGATGTTGAACTTATTGAGCAACCATTGCCCGCCAAGGCCATTTCGGAGCTCAAGGGGTTACCTGCAGAAGTACGCAAAGTGGTGGCCGCTGATGAATCTTTGTTATCTCCGGCCAATGCCCTTGAATTGGTTAAACCTCCTGTAGCTGCCGGAATTTTCAACATTAAACTGATGAAATGCGGTGGTATCAGCCAGGCCCTGAAGATTGCTGATATCGCTGCACTTGAAAACATTGAATTGTTCTGGGGTTGCAATGATGAGAGTATTGTTAGTATAACTGCTGCGTTGCATGCAGCATTTGCTTGTGCACATACGAAATACATCGATTTGGATGGTAGTCTTGACTTGGCCCGCGACGAGGTTAAAGGAGGCTTTATCCTGAAGGATGGAATCATGTATTGTTCGGATGCGCCGGGACTGGGTGTGACTCGTTAATTCACATCTCCAGATAAAATTTTAGATTTTCCTGAGCCAAGCTACCAGGTCAGCTATAGAATGAACGGTGGTGGAACCCGTCTTCCACAGGATCTTTCCGTTGGATTCTTCTATGCTGATTTGAATCTCTGAGTCATGGCGTACTTCAATCCCCGTTCGCTCAACTGCATTTTTTGTCCATAGGAAAGCGTAGCCTTCACCAGTTAATCCAACAGATTTTCCGGACTGCAGCTTATGATCAACTTTTCCGGTTTTTAATGTAAAGCCCTTCAGTTGAAAAACCTCATCAAGTGATCCGTCGAGAACCAGATCTTCCGGAACTCCAGTTTTTAATCTACCGCTTCCATCGGCGAGCCACACCCGGTCTGCAGTTTGAAGTGCTAGGTCCAGTTCGTGGGTAGCGATCAGAATGGACTTTTCCTGGTCATGGGCTAGGGATCGCAATAAATTCATGATCTCCACCCGATTATTCAGGTCGAGGTGGGAAGTGGGCTCATCCAGCAAAAGAATGGGTGTGTCCTGAGCTAAAGCCCTTGCCACCATAACCATTTGTCGCTGTCCGTCACTCATGTTTTGATTTCTCTTGTCTTTTAAATGAGCTATGCCGGTCTGTTCAATGGCTTGCTCGATTTTCGATAAATCATCAGCCTGTAATTTCATCATCCAATCCAAGTGCGGGTATCTACCCATGGTTACCATTTCCCATCCAGTCAGGTCTGGATGAAAGGATTTTTCAGTGAGCACGACAGCAACTGTTTTTTCCCGTGGACCTTTACTGCTCAATTCGATTTCTCCGGAAATGGGTTTGAGCAGTCCGCTCAAAGTATGCAGTAACGTAGATTTTCCACAACCGTTAGGACCCATTAAGCAGACCAGTTCACCCTTCATCAAGGAGACATTCAATCCCTTTAGGATGGGAGTCTGGTGGTATCCTACAGACAAATCGCGGGTAATGAGTTGTTCCATGTCTTGCTCCGTTTATTTAGATCGGAGGATTACCCAAATCACAATTGGTGCCCCAAAGAGTGCCGTTACTGCGTTTAGGGGAAGTACAGAACCACCACCCGGTAGTTGTGAGAGCAAATCACAGGCAAGTACCAAAGCAGCTCCTGACAAGGCACTCATTGGCAATAACAATCGGTGGTCTGTTACCCTGAAAAATTGTTTGACCAGGTGCGGACCTGCTATACCGATGAAGGTGATTGGACCGCAAATAGCAGTTATGGTGCCTGTTACCAGGGATGTAGCCTCCAGGACTTTCCACCGAAGAACTTTTGGATTAAGCCCCATGGATTGCAGGTAAGAAGATCCCAGAGTACTGGCATTCAGCGACTTCAAGGAGCTTAGGCCGATGATCAGGCATAGGGGGACTGAAATGGAGAGCAACGCCAGTTCCCGACCGGAAGGAATCGATATGTTGCCAAGGGTCCAAATGGTGTATTGTTGAAGTTTGGAGGATTCGGTTGTAAACTGAAGGACGGAAATAACGGAGGAGGTGAAGGCACTGAGCATCAGGCCTAGAATTAATAGGGTAGTATTACTGACCTTGTCAGCTGCCAGTGTTATGAGCAAAAAGCTTGCTGCCGCTCCTGCTGATGCAGCCATGGTGATAGAAATGTCCTCGGAAAACCCAGACATGATGGCCAGTGCTACCCCCAGACCTGCGCCTGAGGTAAGACCCAATACATCAGGTCCGGTCAATGGGTTTCTAAAAAGGCTTTGGGTGAGAAGCCCGCCCATGGATAAGCCTGCACCGCACAGTAAGGCTGCCAAAGCCTTAGGAAGCCGTATTTGATGGATGATGACTTCCCATTCCCGCAAATCGGCCTGGCCCCCGAAAAGGATACTTAAGGCCTGCTCCAGGGGTACCTTTACAGGACCGGCCAATAGGTCTGCCAGGAACAAAAT
>JBMSPY010000020.1:0-14834 GCA_049423005.1 Cyclobacteriaceae bacterium | reverse complement strand
TATTCAGGTCATTCGTTCGAAGTCAAATAAATTTATCAGATATCGTCTGAGCGAGCCCGTGATTGTAAACAGGAAATTTTTTGTCGGCTGGAAGCAAAATACTGCTGCCGTCATCCCCGTTGGCTTTGATAAGAATACGGATACAGGTAATCAGATTTACTATAATGTCAGCGGTGCTTGGGAAAAAAATACATTACTGTCCGGAAGTCGTATGATCCGGCCAGTCTTTGGAGAGGGTAACGGAACCATTATCAATGAAATTAGAAATGAGGCCAAAGAATTAATATATCCGAATCCATCCGCAGGGCATTTTCGTTTGGATCATACTGCAGATTCTATAGAAGTTTTTGATCTCGCCGGAAGAATTCAAAATACAGAGCAAATATTCACTGAGGATTCCATTTTAGTTCACCTGCCATCGGCTCCGGATGGATTATATCTGGTGCGTTGGGTGAGCAACGGCCAATTACATACCAGAAAGCTACTCCTTAAAAAGGATTGATCTCGACCGGAACCGGAGTGAAGCAGGTGATCAGGATGATCAGTGCAATCCAACCTAAAATTTTTCTTCCCGTTGACAATGGCTCCTCAATTTGGGCTTTTGGATGATAGATTCCGATAAATCTTCCAAGTAAGAAAGCGAATAACAACCAGCTTCCAAATCCTAAAGTTTGCGGAAAGAGCCATACGACTGCATACTGCAGGATGAAAATACTGAGAGAAAGAATCAATGTGTTCTGCCAGTAAAACTTAAGCCCCTTTAGAGTGAAGAACAAAAAGCCAATATAAAGAGGTAAAGAAATAAGCATTTCATCCGAAGGTATGCCGGGATGAACGGTTCCAAGTCCGTCAAAAAATACAAATACAACAAAAACGGAAACAGCGATCCATCGGTGTCCTTTTGATCCAAAAAGACCATATGTTACATGCCCACCATCAAGTTGTCCGATTGGCATGAGGTTTAGAGCAGTGAAAACAAGACTAAGGTATCCTGCAAGGAGCCATGGATAATGAATGATCTCATGCGGATTTGGCATGCGCGATGAATCCGCAAGCATTGAGCTCAAAAAATTAAAGAGAAGATTATCACCAATTGAAATATCAAATCCGCCCTTCAGATAACCGGGCTGATATACGAATTTTTCATAATCCATTCCGTATTGCTGATAATCAGGATGAATGGAGAAAATATATTCAGCAGGCGGAAGGTGGGTGAACCCCCATATTAATACGATCAAAGCAGCAGTAAATCCTGCTAAAGGTCCGGCAATACCGATATCAAAATTCTTTTTAAGGCTGGGCACCTGGTCCTTTAGTCTAATCAAGGCACCAAAGGTTCCTATGGAGAAAGGAAAAAGAATGGGAAAATAAAATGGGATGTAATAAGGAAGACTCGACCGAACCTTATGATACCGGGCTGTGAAATAATGCCCGAATTCATGCACTGAAAGAATGAATAAAAAGGGTACAGAATAATTCATACCCTGGTAAAAATCATTCCAGGTGTACTCTCCGGAAAGAATGCTTTTTCCATAACATAATTCAGATCCTGCCAAGGTGGTGGTGAGAAGTGTCACCAGAAACAATACTGACTGAATAAGAATGGTCTTTCTTTCAGGATTCATCTGAATACGTCAAATAGTATTGATGGATTTTCCACAAGTAAAGTCTTGATGCCAAGTGAAGCGGCAGAAGAAACATTATCCGGATTATCATCTAAAAAAAGAGTTTCCTCCGATTTCAATCCATTTTCCTTTAAAACATACTCAAAGATAGCAGGGTCTGGTTTTCTCATCCCAATCTGATGAGAATAGTAAGCCTTTTCGAAGTAGCTATCGAGCGTGCGTTGAGGTGAAATTTCATACATCATTTCCGAAAATCTTGAAAGGTGAAGGTCATTGGTGTTGCTGAGCAAAAACATCCGATGATTGTCTTTTAATTTGTCAAGTAATTGAATCCTTTCGTAAGGAATACGGATCAGCATATCATTCCAGATTCCTGAAAATTCTTCAAAAGACATATTAGTGCCAAGCAGAGCATTAGCTCCTGAATGAAACTCCTGATCGGTACACATCCCCTTTTCGTATTTCAGGAAGATTTCAGATTGTGTAGCTATTTCTGCGACGTGGCCAGGTGCCAGGCCTGAACGGTCAGCCAAGCGGGCAATAGTCCCGGGTATGGAAATATCAATAATTACATTACCAAGATCGAAGATCAGATTGTTGACTTTTTGATGCTGGTAAGTTATTGACATAGAGTGATTTCAATAGGCTCGGTTTCATATCTAAGCCGGAATTATACTCCTAAAATTGAAGTGGGCCCTGTTGGGATCGAACCAACGACCCGCAGATTATGAGTCTGCTGCTCTAACCGACTGAGCTAAGGGCCCTAACATTCTAAAGAGCGGCAATTTTACAGATTTGAAGGAGTATTTACAATGAATTGCGGATCCCTGATTTAAAACAAAACCATTATTTAAGTTGCTCCAACAAGCGCTCCCTAAATCGATGGTAATTTACTGTAATGGTATGTCGGGGCGTGTTAATTTGACGGTAATCAGGTGAATCCAGTTCTTTTCGGATCCTTTTTTTGACATTGCCTGGACGTTTCCATTTCCCGGCCAGTTCCCTGGCCATGATTTTGCTTTGAAGTTCAGCTCCGGGCCAAATACAACCCAGGGGTTGAAATAACCCTATAAAATAAAGATTCGGGATATCCGGATGAATCATTTTCAACCACAAACCAACCTCGCCTTCCGAATAATCAATCAAACTCTTTTCAAAGAAAGGATGTGAGATCACGTATCCTGTACAGGCAATAATATCATCGTACTCCTCCGATTGGCCATCTTTAAAAAAGACACGATTACCCTCCAGCCGATCCAGATCAGGGCGTGGCTTGATCTTACCATGACGAATGGTATAAAAAAGATCTTCGTTGATGGTGGGATGATGAATACCAATCGGTCCCTCCGGCTCAGGAAGTCCATAATCGCGATTGGATCCAATTCGGAATCGGAGACTTAACGCAGAAAGTCGCTGCCAAATCCATTGTGGCAACCAGTGAAGTCGCATACTAAATACATCTGCCGGTTTTCCCATCATGAATTTGGGAATAACCCAATATCCTCGCCGCCAACTCATGTCCACGCGCTCAGCTACTCTGCTGGTTTCCACCGCGACGTCACATGCAGAGTTGCCCCCACCAATAACCAAAACCTTCCGGTTTTTAAATTCTGAAAATCGCTTAACGGCATGGGAATGCATCAACCGACCCGAAAAATGTCCCGGGTACTGTGGCAGGCGTGGATTCCAATGATGGCCATTACATACCGCCAACGCATCAAAGATTTTGGTCTCGCAACCTTCTCTTGTCTTAATTACAATGTTCCACTTTCCAAATTCTCCAATAATGCAGGATAGTACCGTAGTATTGAATTGAATGTGTGGATATAGTTTAAAATGTTCTGCATAACCCTGAAAGTAAGCCGCCAACTGGCGATGCGAGGGATAATCCGGGTAATCAGCAGGCATTGGATAATCGTCATACTGACTCAAGGCCTTAGACGAAATAATATGAGTTGTTTCAAATACAGAGCTGTGTCCCGGCTCATCCGAAAAAACCCAGTTACCGCCCACCACACCAGACTGCTCAAATACCGTAACCTGAAGGCCTTGATCCCGCAAATTTTTGGCAGCCGTTATCCCCGATGGGCCGGCACCAATTACACAAACGCTTTTAATAGTCATACTTTGATGTCAAAGAAAAATGGTCAGAAAGTTGAAAATATTTCTTTAGTCAGGTAAAAATCATGAAAATCAATTCTATAGCCTATCTTTTAGCTTCTATTTAAACAATATGTTTTTCGTTTTAAGCAAAACGGTAGGTTATTTGGTCAGACCACTGGTACTAGTTGGTCTACTGTTTTTACTTCACCTATTCATTAAAAATCCAAAGTGGAAGCAAAGAGCCCTTTGGTCTGCCTTGGTACTTTTTTTCTTGTTTTCGAATAGATTTTTAGCCAATGAGGCCATCAGACTCTTTGAAGCTCCTTTGGTACCGATAGCCGAACTTGAACAAAGGCCTGAGCCTTTTGAATGGGGTATTTTGCTAACAGGTGTTACAGATGGCCGAAAGATCTTAAAGGACAGGGTTTATATCGAGGATAACGCAGACCGGGTTAATCACACCGTTTTACTTTACAAAAAAGGTCTAATAAAGAAGATTTTGATTTCCGGAGGAACTGGGAAATTGATCAATCCATCCTTTAGTGAAGCCAATCAATTAAAATCAGTTTTCAATTACATGGGCGTGCCTGACAAAGACCTTTGGATTGAGGGCGATTCACGGAATACTCATGAAAGTGCGATTGCCGTGAGTAAATTACTGCCGGAAAGTGACGGCACGAATTGCCTTTTAATCACCTCATCGACACATATTCCACGGGCTATTGGATGCTTCAGAAAAGCAGGAATGAATTGCTCCGTTTTTCCTACTGATTTGGTCTTCCGACAAAGAGAATTTACCCCAGATATCTTATTACTTCCAAACCTTGAAGCACTAAAAATCTGGGAGGATATTTTTAAGGAATCAGCAGGCCGAATAGCCTATACGATTGCAGGCTATATCTGAAAACCTTTTTGTCTAATTTCGGGATCGCATTGCGATGAAAGACAACCGGCTTCACGAAAGTTTATATCTTTTTGTCTACACAATTCTCCTATTGTCGGTTCTTTCCTTATTGCCTTCTTTTTCCTTAGGAACGTTGGTCTTAAAGGATTTTGATCTTTTGTCTGACATTCGGTTTACCAAACCGGAACCACCACCAGTTGCGGATACCATTACACCAAAACCAGAGCTTGAGGTAACCAGACGCAATGCAAACTGTCCGCCCGGAATCGTTTGTCTCGAAGATTTTTCAGCAGATGGAAAGGGATTAGAGCCCTTCTTCAGGCACTTGGAAGAGCGGAAGTCGAAACCTGTCCGGATTGCCTTTTATGGAGATAGTTTCATTGAAGGCGACATTCTTACCTCCGGGTTTCGCGATACCCTACAACAAATTTATGGAGGCAAAGGACTGGGCTTTGTTCCGCTTTATTCCGAAGTGGCTAAGTTCAGAACAACCATTAAACATGAATTCGAAAATCTGGTTCAAAAATCAATCATTGGAAAATATTCCACAGAGCCAACCTTTGGTGCTGGCGGTATGGTTGTTCGGGCTGAAGAGGAAAATTGGATCACTTACAAACCTGGTAAGAATCTGAAAAAACTTGAAAAGGCCAGTCTTCTATACTCTAGTGCAGGGCCTTCTAAAGCAAATGTTACCCTAAACGATACCACTGCGTTTGAAATAAGCATTGAAAAACAGATCGAACTCAGCCGCTTAACCATTGCCCCTGGCGGAGCAGAATCTATTCGAATTCAGTTTACAGCCGCAGACAGTGTCAATTTATACGGAATGGTGTTTGAGAGCGAAAACGGAATATATGTTGACAATCTGGCCATGCGTGGAAATTCAGGATTGGCCCTTACGCGTATATCAACTTCCATGCTGAGTGCTTCCAAAAAAATCAGACCGTATCACCTGATCGTACTTCAATTTGGATTGAACGTTGTGGCTGAGCAAGACTCAACAGATTACACCTGGTATGTGGCTGGGATGCGACGTGTGATCGAACACTTTAAAAATGTGTTTCCGGAAAGCAGTATCCTTTTGCTTGGAATTAGTGACCGAAGCTACAACCAGGACGGTGAATTCACTACCCTACCCGGAGTCCTGAGAATGCGTGCAGCCCAACGGAAAATAGCTCAGAAAACAGGTGTGCTCTTTTGGGATACCTTCGAAGCCATGGGTGGCGAAAACAGTATGGTAAAGTTGGCCGCGATGCAACCGCCTTTAGCGGGTAAAGACCACACCCATCTCAATGCCCGAGGTGGTCAAATGCTTGCAGGAAAACTGGCCAAAGCCCTTCTATTTGAAATAAGCCAATATGAAAGGTCTGCTGCTCATTAGTCTGCTTTTTGTATCGGCCTTTCTGCCCATTCAAAAAGAGCCAGTATTTTTCAAAATCGAAAATGACTTTGGTGTTGTCGATTACAATGCCGACACGATAGCCCGGCCTGAAAAACTAAAATCTTTTTTCATCAAACTTGATGACTTAAAAACGGGCAAAATCAAAAAAGTATCGATTCTTCATATTGGCGATTCACACATTCAAGCCGATTGGATCACCGGAAGATTGCGAAACCATTTTCAAAAAGAATTTGGCAATGCCGGACGAGGACTTATTTTTCCGGCACGAGCAGCTCGATCCAACGAGTCTTTTTCATTCATCTCTTCTGCCTCAGGCACTTGGGAAAGTAAGCGTGCTGTATTCCCAGATCAACCTTTACCCATAGGTATTGGGGGCATCACTTTGAATACTGCCGATTCAGCAGCCTCCATTAAAATAGAGGTCCGTCAATTGGACGGAATTAATCCGTATCACCAAAAACTCACCTTTTTCTATCGAAAAGATCCACTGAGTTATTTTTTAAACGTTAGAGACTCCGCCGATCGTACCGTGGCCACTATTGGACCTTATACGAAAGAGGAGTCGACGGACATCAGTACGGTATATCTGAATCAACCCACACGTTTATTTTCTCTTCAGGTTGAAAAAACACTACCACACCAGCAACGGTTTACCTTATACGGGATTAATTTAGAAAATGAGAATTCAGGTATTCTCTACCACAGCATTGGTGTAAATGGCGCTAAGGTCAAACATTACCTGGTAGCCGAACATTTTATGGAACAAACACGTCAACTTCAGCCTGACTTGATTCTAATATCTTTGGGTACTAACGAATCCCTGGAACAACCCGAACGAGATCCAAATTTTGAAGATCATCTGAGTAAAATGGCTCTGGCATTTCAACATCTGCATATCGGAGTCCCAATTATTTTTATCACTCCTCCAGGAAACTTTAGGAACCGGACGAAAAAAAATCCGGCAACAGAGGAAATCAATTCAGCGCTTATTCGCTTCACGGATGCTCATCAATTACCGCTCCTGAATCTTTATGAGGCCGGAGGAGGAAAACATTTTACAACAAGCTGGTCAAAAAAAAGACTTTTACAGGAGGATGGCGTACACTTTACCCGAACCGGTTATGAACTTCAGGGAGATATGATTTACCTGGCTCTCATCAATGCCTACAACCGCCATGCTGAATTTTGATTTCAAAAAGTTAATCGGCCAATTCCTTTACCAGGCCGATCAGCCCATGATTTTCAATAGTGGCTTTTTCTTGATTCTGTTCACAGGATTTCTGATCGCCTATTACCTGATCGCGGATACCCAACGCCCAAAACTTATTTTCGTTACCCTCTTTTCGTATTATTTCTACTACAAATCAAGTGGAATTTACTTTCTGGTCCTTCTCAGCTGTACCGTAGTAGACTACTGGCTGGCCAATAAAATTCACGCTACAACAGATCGGTTCAAAAAGAAAATTTTTCTACTAACCAGTCTTGCGGTGAATTTGGGAACACTCGGTTACTTCAAATACACCAACTTTCTCGCAGATATCGTAAGCGGCTTAACCGGGGGCCCCGAACGATCCTTTGATATTTTTCTGCCAGTGGGGATTTCTTTCTTTACGTTTCAATCGTTGAGCTACACGCTGGATGTATATCGTGGAAATCTTAAACCGGCACAAGGATTATTGGACTATGCTTTCTACCTCTCCTTTTTTCCTCAGTTGGTAGCCGGACCAATTGTACGTGCCGCTGATTTCATACCACAAATCCGGCAAGCTACGGTGGTTACCCGCGATATGCTTGGAAAGGGTGTGTATTTAATTGTGACCGGCCTGTTTAAAAAAGCAGTCATTTCAAATTACATCAGTCTGAATTTTGTTGATCGTGTTTTTGATGCCCCTGCCTTGTACTCCGGATTGGAAAATCTTTTTGCCGTTTATGGTTATGCATTACAAATTTACTGTGACTTCTCCGGTTACTCCGATATGGCGATAGGGATTGCCTTATTACTTGGATTTCATTTTAACATTAATTTTAATTCTCCTTACCGTTCACTGAACATCACTGAATTTTGGAGACGCTGGCACATTAGTCTTTCCAGTTGGCTCAAAGACTACCTCTATATTTCACTTGGAGGAAATCGAAAAGGGAAATGGCGCACCTACCTGAATCTGATGCTTACGATGTTATTGGGAGGACTGTGGCATGGAGCAGCTACACGATTTATCATTTGGGGCGGATTGCACGGCGCTGCGTTAGCTGTACACAAATACATTACAGGCCTCAGATTCTATTCCCAAATTTCGAATCAAAAACTATTTTCAGTCATAGGATGGCTGCTCACATTTCATTTCGTATGCTTTTGTTGGATCTTTTTCCGTGCTCCGGATATAGAGACAGTATCAGCGATGTTGAGCCAAATTGCTTTCTCCTTCTCCGGAGAATTGCTGCCTCAGCTAATAAGTGGGTATACAGGCGTGATGTTGCTGATGACCATTGGTTACCTTCTGCATTTCCTACCGGAGTCCTCGGAAAAATGGGGTGAGCAACAAGTGACCAGACTGCCGCTGGCAGGAAAGATTGTACTCCTGACTGCCGTGATCTTTTTAGTGATTCAGACCAAGTCAGCAGGAATACAACCCTTCATCTATTTTCAATTTTAGCGGCCTTTAATTACCGGCAAACCGGCAGATTTCCAGGCTTTGATTCCACCCTGCATGGATATCGCCTGGAAACCTTTTTCCTTTAGAATGGAAGCGGCGGTTTTACTTCTGGCTCCAGCAAGGCAGTATACATACACTGGTTTTTTCTTATCCAGTTTCATAATCTTCTGCTCAAAGTCTGGTCCATTGACATCGATGTTTAACGCATTTGGAATATGGCCTTCTACAAACTCTTCAGGCGTCCGCACATCCAATAAGGTAAAAGCTCCATTAGCCTTAATTTTTGTATTCACCTGTGCTGGGGTCCACTCCGTTACTTGCTGCGCAACAGAAGTATTTCCTAGCACGAACATCAAAACCAAGACAGCAAAAGACTTCAGCATAAGAATACAGTAAGATTAGCCTCCAATTTTATCCAGAACCTCCATTACTTCCTTGACATGCTTACGGCTTGTCTCAAGCAGTGCCTTTTCAGCATCATTAAGTTCCAATTCAATGATGCGTTCGATACCGTTCTTACCAAGAATCGCCGGTACACCCAAATAGCAATTGTCAATTCCATATTCACCCTGAAGTTGAATACAAACAGGAAGGATCCGACGCTGATTCTTCACGATAGACTCAACCATTTGCGCAGCTGCTGAGCCGGGAGCGTACCAAGCAGAAGTGCCCATTAACTTTACCAACTCTCCTCCACCTACTTTAGTGCGTTCGATAATGGCATCCAGTTTAGCCTTGTCAATAAGTTCAGTTACCGGAATTCCGGATACTGTCGTATAGCGTGGCAGCGGAACCATGGTGTCACCGTGACCGCCGAGTAACATAGCCTGAATGTCTTTAGGAGAGATATTCAAAGCCTCAGCCAGAAAGGCACGATAACGAGCTGTATCCAAAATTCCTGCCATACCCATTACCCGAGTACGGGGTAACTTCGAAACGAGATGAGCCTGATAGGTCATAACGTCGAGTGGGTTGGAAACTACAATAATGATGGCCTCCGGAGAATGTTTAATGATATTTTCCGTAACGGTTTTAACAATCCCCGCGTTGGTACCGATAAGATCGTCGCGACTCATACCTGGCTTGCGTGGCAAACCAGAGGTAATCACAACTACATCAGAGCCTGCGGTTCTGGAATAATCATTTGTCGTTCCAATAGTGCGGGTATCGTACAAATCAATAGGAGCCTTCTGCCAAATATCCAGTGCCTTTCCTTCAGCAAATCCTTCCTTGATGTCAAGAAGGACAATTTCATTGGCCACTTCACGGTAAGCCAAAACATCTGCACAGGTCGCACCTACGTTTCCTGCTCCAACAACGGTTATTTTCATAATCTATTCGGTTAATGGGTGGTTAAAAACGGCCTGCAAGTTATCAATCAGGCCATAAAAAGAAAATGATTTACACCTGCAGCTTTCCATATTCCAGTCTGTAGGCCCTGACCGATTCATCGGTTAACCGAAATTCATTACTGATCCGAATACCCGGCACCCAGGCAATCTTACCCCCACTCAGCAGGACAGTCACGTTTTCTTTTACCGGAACAGGGGTCTTCATATCCACTAACATGTCACTGATTTTTTTTCGCCCGGACATTCCTAGAGGTGTAAAGTAATCGCCGGATTCCCAACGACGCCATTCCAATGGAAAAGCTAATTTATCGGCATCTAAAACGGCCAGATTTACATTCGGAAACTCAGGGATTCGGCAAAGTGATTCCTCAATGTGCAAACTATAGCCGTCGGCTTGAGTAAAGCCGGGCGTTGTAATCATCAGCGGAAAATCAGAGGATGCCCTGGTTGATTTTAGAGTAAGGATAATCTCATGCCGATCGACTACCAACCGATGGGTTTTGGAAAGGAAGTGCTTTCCAGACTGATCTCCCGGCTCCAGACTGACCTGCAAGCAGGTGTTTACCGAAAATCCCAAATCTTCTATCAGATGAAAAAGAACAGCACCGGGATTTCGGAATTTGTTCAACTCCATTTTAGAAATTGTCAATTGCCCGTCTTCATTTACCCGAACCATTTCTTTTTTTAATCGATCACGTTCGATTTGAAATAACTCATAGATGCCAGCATTTTTAACCTTTCCCAACTCCATCGACTCTGGAAAGGATGGATTTATTTCTTTCAATGCCGGGATAACTTTATGGCGAATCAGGTTTCGCTGATAGTCTGTTGAAAAATTCGAAGAGTCTTCCCTCCATTTTTAAACCTGACGTTTCAGCAAAGTGCCGGATTTGTTCCCGTGTGGCAAACAGCAAAGGCCGAATCACTGAGCCATTTTTTACAGGGATACCCAAAAAGCCGGTGAAGGACATTCCTTTTATGGTATTCATGAATACCGTTTCTGCCTGATCATCCAAATGATGGGCCGTGGCCACCACATCCAAAGGTTGATTAACCAATAATTCCTGAAACCATTGGTAACGTATGTTTCGCGCAGCCATTTGTAAAGAATCTCCTTGGCCTCCGAGGTTCTCGAAGTGGTCGTGTAACCAGCCCTCTTCCATTCTTTTTGTAAAGCAGGGAACACCTAACCGGGCACACTCCGCTTCCACCAATTGCTGATCATCAGAAGATTCAGCACCGCGAAGACTATAGTTTACATGCGCCACGGCGGCCAATATTCCTTCCTGATGGAGTAGATGTAACAACACCATGCTGTCCACACCGCCACTTACAGCAGCCAATACCCGGTAACCATTTTGGAACAGCTTTTGCTGAGCAGCATACTGACGAAATCGTAACGGGAAGGATGAAGCCATGTGCAAAAATAAGTTTTCCTAATTTTGACCTCCTTAAATGCCTTATAGACTAATCCTTTTTCTTTCCCTTTTTTGCACTGTTGCCTTCGGGCAGAGGGTGCGATTGGAGCATGCCGACGTGCTCAAGGGAGGTCAGGTCAACGGCATTCGGTTGGCCAAGCCAACTGGAAATGTTGTATTTAAGCAAGGTAGAACCACTATTTACTGCGACTCGGCCATACTCAATAAAGCCGAAAATACGGTTGAAGCGTTTGGGCGCATTAAGATTCTCGAAGGGGATTCCATTACCATTACGGCAGGGAAACTTTTTTATGATGGCAATACACGGGTAGCCCGACTCAGAAAAAACGTCGTTTTTGTCAAATTAAAGTCAGTAACCCTGTTTACGGATAATCTGGATTACTACCGAAACCGAAATTTGGCCATGTATTTCAATGGTGGAAAACTGGTAGATACAACAAACGTTCTGACGAGTCGAAAAGGCTACCTGAATACAATAAGCAGCATAGCCTCTTTTAAGAAGGATGTTGTTGGCGAAAATCAGGATTTCACCTTTCGCTCCGACACTTTGCAATATCAGACCAAAACAAAAGTCGTAAACTTTCTGGCTCCGGCAACGGTAGTAGATAAGGACGGAAAAATCATCAACTACAATAAAGGATTTTACAATACGATCAGTAAAATATCGGTGCTCAATGATGGAGTCATCGAAACAAAATCAAATTTGATGAAGGGAGATTCCTATAAAACGGATGACGGAAAAATGTTTTATCAGGCTATCGGGAATGTGGAGATAACAGCTAAGGAAGACAAGATGATCATTTACGGCGATCAGGGTGATTATTATAAAGGATTAGGGAAGACAAAAATTTTTGGTCATGCCTACGTCGCCCGGTTTGATGACTCAGCTGACACTCTTTTCCTCAGAGCCGACACACTTGTTTCTGTAGAGGGAAAAGATGGGCGAACAAAATATCTTCTGGCCTATCCAAAAGTCAAAGTTTTTAAATCAGATCTGCAAGCCTCTGCTGATTCACTCGTTTATCATTCATCGGACTCCTTAATGGTTTTCTATAAAAATCCGATTCTCTGGAACATCGGAAATCAAATGACAGCCGACACCATTCAGATGACCATACGAAATAAAAGTGTTGATCAAATTTATATGATCAGCAATAGTTTTGTAGCCAGTGAAGATGAGTTGGAGAACTACAATCAAATCAAAGGAAGAAAGATGGTAGCTCATTTGAAGGAAAGTAAAATTCATCACGTAGATGTGGAAGGAAATGGTGAAAGTTTATACTACGCGTTGGAAACAAGAAAAATGGAAGCCGATAGTGTACAGGCCACGCTAACACTCATGACCGGTATGAATAAAATTATTTGCTCCAATATGAAAATCAATTTCAAGGAGGGTAAAGTGAATAACATTAGCTTCTATGTGCGGCCGGACGCTAAATTCATTCCGCCTCAGGATTTGGATGACGATGAAACAAAACTCAAGGGATTTTCATGGAGGGTTTCAGAACGTCCTACACGGGAAAGTGTGACTGGCAAGAAACCATACGTCATTCTCCCACCTGAAGTTCGAAGGCCGGAAAAATGAGAATTTCAGCATAGTAAATAGTCAAAATCACCTCTAGTTGAGTCAGGTGGCCGTCCCTAGGCTATTTCTTTTTTCGTACCTTTAGTAATCATGGGCTTTTACCGCATTGTCGGATGGGTTTCCTTCCTCCTGTGCGCTGGCACCTTTTCAGTATGGGGCCAGAGTCTCGATCTGCTGCCAATACCAGAAAATCTGGTCGGCATACCTGGACAAGCCCTGAAGATTCCTATTCAAATTCGAAACTCAGGAGACAAAGCGCAGTTTTACATCGTTAAAATCACCGAATCTGACCTAAAACCGAGTCAAAAGGGGTATTTCTGCCTAAATGGTGACTGCCTCACCTCCGATATCAGTGAAGTTTCCAAACGGGTTGAAGCGGCCAGCACACTTACTGGACTATACTATGTTTTAGAAACCGGCCTGGCCACCGGGCAAATACAGCTTGTTTTTGAAGTATCCATAAAAGGCTCCCCAAGTCTAATAGAATCCAAAGTCACTGTTTCAGTGGATGAAAAACAGCCAAAAAATGTCGTTTTCAGGTCAAAAGACATCGTCATTCACGAGGTTTATCCAAACCCAGTCTCCACTACGGCGTACATTGATTATGAACTATACAATGAAAAAAGGGTGGCAAAAATTGTTATTCACAACATCCTGGGCACTTCAATGGGTGAACAAGAGCTAACCTTTTCAGAAAACAGGGCAAAAATTCTAACGGAGGAACTTTCTCCTGGTATTTATTTTTACACAGTTTACCTGGACAACGAAGGTCTAATTACCCGGAAAATGGTGGTTAGAAGGTAAAAACCGCTTAAAAAGTAAAATTTCGAATATTAAGCCTACGTTCTATATTTGCGGGCTTGTTCTGTATGCTAATCGACTCTTCAAGAAATTTTAGAACCCTATCAGCCACGGCCAGTGTGTTGGTAATTCTTTTTTTAGCCAGCTGTTCAAGTAAATTCAGAAAAATTCAGAAAAACGAAGATTGGCGGGTAAAGTTCGAAGCGGCCATGACCTACTACGAAAAAAAGGATTTTTACCGTGCCGCCTTGCTTTTTGAAGACATTCGTCCGATCGTTCGAGGTTTGCCGGAGGGCGAGGAAGTCGAGTTCTATCTGGCGTATTGTCAATATAACGAGAATACATTTCTTCTGGCTTCTGAGTCTTTCAAATCATTTTATGAAATCTATGGCCGGAGCCCAAAAGCAGAGGAGGCGCATTACATGTACGCCTATTCCCTTTTTGCTGGTTCACCTCCAGCCAACCTGGATCAGAGAAGCGGTGTAGAAGCTATGGACGCAATGCAGACATTCGTCAATCGTTATCCCGGATCCGAATTTACTCCAAAGGCCATCGACGTAATTACTACCTGTCAGCAAAAACTTGAAATTAAAGGTTTTGAAAATGCACGGCAGTACCTGAAGGTTCGGAACTACAAGGCTGCTGTTCTGGCCCTGAAGAATTTCACTCAGGATTTTCCAGATTCAAAATATTTAGAGGAAGCCCTCTACCTTCGGATTGATGCCCAACATCAACTAGCCCAAAAGAGTTTACCTTCCTTGCAAGAGGAGAGATATAAGTCTGTAGTCGATATGTATCTCGAGTACCTCGATAATTATCCAGAAAGTAAATTCCTGCGCGAGGCTGAAAAACGCTACGTCGACAGTCAGGAAAAATTAAATCAATTCAAGAAAAATAAACCTGTTTAAAATATGGCCGCACAACCATCCATCATCACCCGTGACGTCGATAAAATTGCCGCTCCAACCG
>JBMSPY010000019.1:0-14842 GCA_049423005.1 Cyclobacteriaceae bacterium | reverse complement strand
TCATTCCAATCGTTCCGGTTTTGTGGCGAACCGGCGTGTTGGGCGGAAGGGCTCCCTTAAGCCGGGCTTGTCCGGTTTCACACCGCATCAAAATATCCAGCAACAAGGCCTTCGACTCTGGTTTCAAAATCGGCTCCATGAAAATTTTCTGCAACAGAGTTGCCATAGCATCAGGTGTTGAGTTATCGCGCGGATCGCTATCAAATTTTTTGGATGATGCATTCATCAATTCCGGTGTGATGGTCTTTTCAATTTCGGCAAACGCTTTGCGGGGATTTTCTGCTTCTTCCGGCCAAGTCACTCCTAGCCAATCGGAAATCAAAACAGAGGTAGGTCGATCGACGCGTATTCCATTTATACCAAGTCGATCCATTGTCGCGTTAACCTGTGCCGGTCCACCTGCCAATTTTAAACACAAATCAGTAGCACTGTTGTCGCTGATCAGCAGCATGAGTTCCAGCAGCGATCGCGTGCTTAACGCTACTCCGGGTTGTGCACCCGGCCATTCAAAGCGCTCAGCCAGCATACCGCTGCCAATGTGCAAGTCGCGAGCCGTAATCAAAACCATTTCATCCAGAGAAAGTTTTCCACTATCGACTTTGTTGAGCAGTTGAACAGCAATCGGAACCTTATACGAGCTGGCCATCGGAAAAGGCTCCAAGCCATTTTGTGAAAACCGTTTTCCGGATTCAATGTGAATGGCCGTTACCCCAACTTTCCCTCCACTCCATGCGGAAAGACGTTCAATTTCCATTTGCAGACGCTGCTCCTGAACGGAAATTACCGGAGCGGCTGGCGTTTGAGTTTTTTTCTTTTGAGCCTGCGTTGTTATCAGCACCAGACACAAGAAAAACAAAACTATTCTCTTCATGTTTTTAACACTTAATACATCCAGCTGGTAATGTCTGCTTTCTTCGGAGCTGAGTCCGAAATTCGCTTCAAAATTTTTGGAAGGTACATGGTGTTGTAGCGCAACCTTGAAATGTAATTTGGATTTTCATGGTCACCATTCCAGCAGTGCTCTGCCCGATCGCCGTAATCGACTTCACCACCATAGAATGGATTGTTCGTGTTCTTCAGAAAATCTTCCATCAGATACACCGCGTTGTTTAGGTAATAGTTATCCATGTCGCCACAATAAATATGGATCTTGCCTTCCAGCTTAGGCCCTAGTTTTTCCCAATCGCGTTCGAGGATATACCGCAAATCATAATTTTCCCGCCAGTAAGCTGCAACCTCCGGATCAATCTCTCCGGTTAGCTTATTGAAAATCCGCTTTGGATAACCATCTTCTCCCTGAGGGGAGTATACCGCCTCCCATATATCCCACTGCTGCCCCGACCTGGTTTTATCGCCCAGGGCGAGTTCATAATAATTTCCTTCCATCATTGTACTCTGAATCTGGCCCAGATAATTGCGGTGCGCCGGTCGCTGCAACTGCTTGTAGTTGCTCTCATAGTAATAGGCATTTTTGTCCTCATAAATATTGACGAGACACATGGCTCGGAAGTCAATCGGATCAGGACAAGCAGCAAAACATCCATTGAATTCATCCGGATAAAACATCTGCACGGCCAATGCTTCCCATCCTCCGGTTGAACCGCCATACGTGAAGCGAGCCCAGCCTTCACCGATTCCTCGGAACTGTTTTTCAATCTCAGGAATCAATTCATACATAATCGCATCACCATACGGACCAAGATTCGCAGAGTTCACAGCATAAGAGTCGTCGTAATATGGATTGGGATGTTGTATTTCAATGATGAGGAAGCGCGGAAATTTTTTACTGGTCCATTGCTTGTAAAAATTATACGCTTCCTGTTCCTGCATTTTTCGGTAGCCATAAATTCCGAACCTTCCGCTATAGTCCGTAGTATCCATATTAGGATCTGGCGGGAAGGTCTGAAATCCGCCAAAGTCACTTGGAAAATGTCCGTGATAGATCATCAGCGGATAACGTGCCTCGGGATGTTCATCGAAACCTTCGGGCAGCAGAACGTGAGCGCCAACGTACATGGGCTTACCCCACCATTCCGTCAGCAGCTTACTTTGAATCCGGATGTGTCGAACATACTTCGTGTCCTCCGGTTCTTCAATCGGTGGAATTTTTCGGTCCATCGTTAGGGAGATCACACCATTTTCAGAAACAGTAACCTTAATCGGAGAACTGTAAAAATTTCCGGGCTTTCGGTTCCATTGCTGGCCTTCACCTTGATCGGGCGGCAATTTCACGGTCTTACCATTTTTTAAATTGAATGTTTCGTAGCGATTCAACAGCGCCTGGGCGTAATACTCGCCTGCCGGAATATCGGCCATTCTGGTAACCGGATAGCCAAAAGCTGAGTCAACCTGAACAACCTCCCCGGCTTTCCAACCCTCCACATCAATACCAAAGACCAATTGAGAATTTACACCGTCACTGATCTGAAATCTTGGTTCTGCCGTTGAGTCTGTGGACAATAAAATTAGCAGACGACCATCCTGGGGCGCATCGGCCAGTGAATCGGCA
This sequence comes from Cyclobacteriaceae bacterium, assembly GCA_049423005.1. Classification (GTDB taxonomy): domain Bacteria; phylum Bacteroidota; class Bacteroidia; order Cytophagales; family Cyclobacteriaceae; genus ELB16-189. The sequence goes on along the minus strand of JBMSPY010000019.1, from coordinate 12,333 downwards.
TAAGAAATTTCAAATCGTAGTCCCTTTGGGCTATCGCAAGCAGCAAACAGGAAGAGGAAAAAAACAGAAGTGATAAAGTATCGCATAAATACGTTTGTATTAAATGAGAAGAAAAATCAACTTTGGAAGATACAGATCCTGTCGCGAGGATGCAATTCAAACTATCTGACTTCAACTAAAATGATCGGCTGATCCCTTCGTGTTATGACCAATACTGCTTCACGTCGTGAATTTCTTATCAAAACGGCCGCCACAGGCACAGGGCTTTTGTTGTCTTCCGTACAGGGATGGGCCCTTTCAGAAAATAAAAAGATCCGGGTTGGACTGATTGGCTGCGGCAGTGTAAGCAACCGGTACCTTCCCCATCTGAAAACTTCCCCGCATGTTGAAATTGTGAGTCTGTGCGACATCCGCTACGAGCGTGCCGTCAATCAGAATAAAGAATACGGCTTGAGCACTTCGACCTACCCAAACATCGATGCGATGTTAGCAGGAGTTGCTTTCGACTTACTAGTTGTCACTACCGACATGCAAGTGCACGGCGCCATAAACAAAAAAGCCTTGTTGGCAGGAAAACATGTATGGAGTGAAAAGCCTATGGCCAATACGTATGAAGAAGGGAAGTCGCTTCTGGAATTGGCCCGGAAAAATAATCTGCGGCTCTGGGGTGCGCCGGCTGTTGTAAACAGCCCGCAGTTTGCCTACATGCTCAAACTGATTCGTGAAGGTACGCTTGGAAAAATCGCCTCCGCTCATGGACAGTATGGACATACCGGACCAGACTGGAGTGCGTTTTTTTATGAAAAGGATGGCGGCAGTATGCCGGATCTTGGTGTGTACAACATCGCAACGCTCACCGGACTTCTGGGCCCCGCGAAAAGTTTAGTAGCCATGACGAGCGTTGTTAAACCGGAGCGTACCATTGAAGGGAAAAAAGTAAAGGTCGTGGCTGAGGACAATGCCCACATCTTACTCGAGCACGAAAACAATGTGATTTCACACATCATGTGCGGATTCAATTATTTCGATCCACATGGTCATGAAGCCGGTGGACAAAATTTACACTCCATTCAAATCTTTGGTGATGCCGGCAATATCCGACTGATTGGTTACGACTGGGAAACAAACGGTGTGATGGTAGATAATTCCTGGACAGAGCCTCCTAAATTAATGAGTACCGATAAGGGTGGTTATGAATGGCAGGAAGGCGCAACGGTAGTGAGCGAAAGTCTGGTGAAAGGAATTGAGCCGAAAATTAATGTAGAGCACGCCCTTCACGTTTTGGAAATTATTGAAGGTGCTCGTAAATCTCAGGAGACCGGCATGCGCATCAAACTGAAGAGCCGATTTCCTTATCCGCTGTTTTAGATAATTGCCTTTAAAACAATCCTTGCTTCGGCGCAGGCTCGTGATGTGGTTTAAACCACGTCACATTTCCTAATGAAGCAACGATTAGACCGCGCATCTGATCCATTTGTTCACGGGTGTATTGGCTTGCATGACAATACAAAGAATTCATCGCTTGGTCATAGTGAGCAGGATCCGCCGTTACTTTAGTTGTTAAATAAACAGAATCCATTGTTGCAAACAGGCCGCCTTCTGCTGGAAGTTTTCCGGTCGGTATTCCAGGATAAAATAATTGTGCCGGCTTTTCCCATTTAATGGATTCGAAAACTTCCGTAACAACCGATCCAACCAATCGGTGATCATGATGCCCCGTCCATCCGCTGGCTCCCCAAGTGATTACAGCATCGGGTTTCAACTCTTCAAATAATTTTTTGACGTTGCTTCGTAATTCATTGAGCTGATCGTGAACAGGACCAAAACCTCCCTGCATTTTAAGTTGATCGTGCAAACCAAACATAATCGGCTCTTTGATGCCAAGTGCTTTTGCCGCACACTTCAACTCTTCTGTTCGTGCAGCCGCGAGGCTATCCCCTGCCGGAATACCGGCATGCGGTGTAACTCCGTAGCGTCCATCTGTAGCAATGGCAAGGTAAACATCGTGCCCTTCAGCAGCGTATTTGGCCAACACCGGTGTAACGGTGGTCTCATCATCGGGATGCGCAAACACCGCTAGCAAAACTTTTTTAGAAGATGTTGCCGGTTCACTCTTTTTCTCCTGACAAGAGGAGAAAAACAATCCAAGGACAAGCAGAGGAAGGATAGATGTTTTCATTCGTCAAAATTATTTTTTAGCGGGAAGCTTCGGTTCCTTATTAAGATAATCGACGGTAAGGTTAACAAGAGCTTTCACTCCAGTTACAAATCCGCTTTCATCCAATCTGAATTCCGGCGTATGGTGAATGGGGGCTTTTTTGGGATCGGTGCCCGGCTTCATGCCTCCGATGAAAAAGAAAAGGCCGGGTATCTTCTGCTGAAATTCAGAGAAGTCCTCAGCCATGGTGACCGGACTAACAGAAAGCGTATTTTCCTTTCCGGCAGCCCGCTCCAGGCTTCCGGCCATTAATGCAGTCAGAGTCGGATCGTTATATGTTACGGGTGAGCCAGAGCTGATGGTTACCTCTGCGGTAGCCCCTGCACTTTCTGCAATATTCATCGCGGTTGTTCGCAATTTTTCATGAACCATCTTTTGCATGTTCTTATCAAAGGTGCGGATCGTGCCTCCCATTTCAGCCGTCTCCGGAATGATGTTTTCCCGATTGCCAGAAGTAAACTTTCCAATGGTAATTACCGCAGGCTCTTTTGTCAATTCAAGCTGACGACTAATAATGGTTTGAATTCCCAGCACAATCTGTGATCCGACAACCAATGGATCCACTCCATCCCAAGGCGTTGCGCCATGAGCGACTTTGCCGCGTATTTTAATGGTAAAGAAATCCGGCGCAGCCATGAGCGCACCAGGGCGATAATGAATGGTTCCTGCAGGAACAGTGGACTGAATGTGTAAACCAAAAATGGCGTCCACTTTAGGATTTTCAAGAACGCCTTCATCAATCATCATTGCTGCTCCGCCTTTTAAGGTACCCGCACCTTCTTCTGCAGGTTGAAAAATAAACTTCACCTGGCCCTTAAGTTCAGATACATTCTTAACAAGAATTTCTGCCACAGCCATCAGAATGGCCATATGCGAATCATGACCACACGCGTGCATCACTGCAGTCTCGCGATCGTTGTAAATGACACGCTCTTTAGAAGCAAATGGTAATTCGTTGCGCTCTTCCACCGGCAGGGCATCCATGTCGGCACGAAGTGCAACGACAGGCCCGGGCTTACCCGAATTGAGTGTGGCCACAACACCAGTGCGGGCAACGCCAGTCTTTACCTCCAATCCCAAATAGCGCAAATGTTCGGCAATTTTCTCTGCGGTTTTAACTTCCTGGTTGGATAATTCTGGATACTGGTGAAAATATCTTCTCCATTCAATCGTCTTTTTTTCAATCTCCTCAGCATGCTGATCAAGTTTCAACTGAAGCTTTGGGTTGACCTGAGCGGTTGTTGTAAGTGCTGCTAGTAGAAATAAGCAGGGAAGTGAATTGAAAATGTTTTTCATGAGCAATCGGTTAAGGCTTTTTGTAAAGATATTCAGTTGTGAGATGAAGCATGGCGCGAAGGCCAGTAATCAAACCAGACTCATCAATAAAAAAGTCTGGGGTATGGTGGGAAGGCGTTTTTTCGGGATCACTGCCTGCCGGCATTCCACCGACAAAAAAGAAAAATCCAGGAACCTTTTCCGCAAAAAATGAGAAATCCTCGGAGCCAGTTTGGGGCGTAATCACCAGTGCTTTTTCCTTTCCTGTTACCCGTTCGATCAACGGTGCCGACCAGGCCGTGAGTTTGGGGTCATTGTACGTTACCGGATACCCCCGGTTAATCACCACTTCAGCCGTAGCACCAAGACTTTCCGCAGTTTCTTTTGTAATGCGGTGAAACAACTCATGGACCTGATCCTGGATTTTGCTGTCCAGCGTACGAATGGTTCCTATCATTTCAACAGATTCAGGGATAATATTGCTGCGTACACCGCCCTCAATTTTTCCAACGGTAACCACAGCCGGCGCCTTAGTCACTTCAATGCTGCGACTCGTGATTGTCTGTAATGCCGTAATGATGTGCGCCGAAGCCACAATCGGATCTACGCCTGACCAAGGAGCAGAGCCATGTGTTTGTCGGCCTTTCACTTTAACATGAAAATCGTCCACTGCAGCCATAATTCCCTCCGGACGGTAAGCAATCATTCCAACAGGAAGTTGAGATTCAATGTGCAATCCAAAAACCGCTTCGACCTTAGGGTCATCAAGTAATCCTTCCTTTACCATAAGGTAAGCGCCACCTTCCTCACCATCCGGAGCGCCTTCTTCAGCAGGTTGAAAAAGAAAAACAATGGTTCCGCGTAAATCCTTTTTTAGTTGAGTCAATACTTCCGCCGTTCCCATCAATATGGCTAAATGGGTATCATGTCCACAGGCATGCATCACACCAACGGACTGTCCCATGTACTCTCCTTTTTCTTTGGAAGCAAAAGGCAGCGCATTGCGCTCCGTTACCGGTAGCGCATCCATATCGGCCCGCAACGCAATAATGGGTCCTGGTTTTCCTGTGCGCAAAATTCCAACCACACCAGTTTTAGCTACTGGATATTTTACTTCCAATCCTAATGACTTTAAATGCTCCGCAATAATGGCACCAGTCTTGAACTCGCGATTAGATAGCTCGGGATATTGATGAAAAGTACGTCGCCATTCAATGACTTTCTTTTCAATAGCACCAGCACGCTCATCAAGTTTAGTCAGCGTTTTTAAATCAGCTTGAGCCAAAACCTGAAATGAAAAAGCAAGTAATGGGAAAAAGAATAGGGTTGAGGTTTTCATATTAATTAGGAAATAACGACTCTTCAATCATGAATCCATAAATGATGATTGTATTGACGAATTACATCACTTAATCGTGGAATGCTAAGTCGGTAATTTCTGGCAGAAGGATCTTCATTGCTAAAATTATATTCCCAAGGAAATTCTTCTGCTGTTCTCAATTCAAAATTTTTGGTTCGTATAATTTTACCTGGAAAAATGGGGATAATAAATTGAAATCCTGCGTTCTGTCCACCTTGTGTCCACGAACCATAGAAACTCACATCAACCGTACCCCATTGCCTGATGACGTCAAATCGAATTCCTCTGTCGCCAAACAGATATTGGCCTCCACTTAAACGTGCAGATATCTTTGGATACGGCGGTAATCGCCATTCGATGTCGCCCACCAGCGTAAATTCATTAAGTTCTTTCCGAAAGAGACCTGTCCGGGGCCAGAAATAAAATCCGGTATAGGAAGATTCTATTCCAAAACTAAGGTACTTATTGAGCGGGGCATACCGATATTGAAGATCCAAACCATATCGATCATTAAGATAAAGACCTGCAATGGTTGAGAGGAAATGATTTCCTCGTTTTTTAAACCATTGGATCATCGCCGGTCCTGGGCGGATGTTCATCTCCTGATTATCCAAAGAATTATTAAGTGGGAATAAAATGCCAGCATGAACACTTAAGCCGGACAACAGATAGATTCTGGAGTCCAGAATCAAATTAGCCTTGCTTTGAAACGGATTGCCGTAGTTTCCAAATTTTGCGCGGAAGTCCGGCATTATTCTGAAATGGAATCGGTAAGACTTGGCCGGATCGTTTTGAAGTTGAAAATAGATTTCCTCCTCCTGCTGCAAAGGTCGAACGTGATAGTCACCTTGGCGGTATGCACCCATTGGTGTATTGTGGAATAAGGGTATCCATATCACAGGTTTAGTCAAAAGTCCACCAAGCGCAAGGTTGGCGTACTCCATACTGTTTAATGGATACCTGAAATTTCTTTTTTCAAAGAATATCCTGAGTGTGTCGTTTGAGTCGAGAATATGAATTTGTTCAAAGCCCTCTTTCCACAACCGCTCAACAATCTGACCTCTAACCGTAATTGCGGAGAGAACGATTAAGATGGGAATGCAGATGGACCTGAAGAATTTCACACAAAATTGGTTTCATAACCGTGCAATCTAAGGAGTCAAGCTCCATAGATTACAGGTCATGGATTTATGTGTATTAAAAGAAGGAAAAAATTAAAGCAAAAACAAAGAAGGTGTATTCTGCCTTTTATTCAGCCTTTTCGCTGGAGGCCTTGGGGGCATTTAAACGATACCGCAGTGAAAAGCCGACCTCAATACCTTTAAGGTCGACCGATATCTTTTCTTTTGTTCCGTCGAGTGCAAATTTACTTTTCGTGTAGCTACCAAAGTTTTGGCGCGTTTCAAGTCCTAAACCAAAATTAGGGACTATCCAAATCTCAATGCCACCATGGTACGTCCAGCCAAAAACATTTCCAGATGACTCTCTGGGTTCAACAGCACCCTCACCTGCAGAAACAGAGCGACCTGCAGTTTCCTGAATCAGGTAACTATTCATTCCCGTGCCTCCATAAATGGAAAACCAGGGAGCAACCTCTGCATGGTAAACAAGATTCACAGTTGCGGGTACAACCCGTTGTGAAATAGTCTCAACAACTCTTGTACCATCAAAGTCAATATCATTTACAAATTCAAATTTTGCCTGACCCAGTCTTCCCTCCAAACCAATCCAGTCTGTCTTGAAGGACGTAAAGTCTTTGAGCAAACTGATTTCAGCAGACACTGTTGGCATCCAGGATTTTTTAACAAAATTTTCTACTGGACGATAGGTCGTTGAAAAGAATATGGCCTCATTAAAACCGCCATAGGACCTTGTCCAATTCGAGTAGCCTATGCTAAACTTGGAAAATCCAATTTGTGCATTCGTGGTACTGATCAATGTCAAAATTAAAAGTACCGTTATAGACGCTGCTCTCATACGCGTATAGATTTTTCTAAATGATATTTTAGTTGAAAGAGAATTTTCGGTTTTTGTTATCCTCCGCTGCCCTGGTTGTGACACTTGTCGTAGGCTTCATCATAAGCTAACTTATATATCGAATACTCTTTATCGTAACCAGTAGTCAGTCCCTGTAAAGCAAGTTGTTTAGCCGTATCAAGGTCATTTTTTTCTTCATCGCGTGCTTTCTGCAATTCAGCTAAAGAACGCTTGTAGTAATCATCAAAGAGAATTAGATGATAGTAATACCAGATTAGTGCAAATTGTCTTATTTGTTGAGCCTCTGCAGGGAAATCGTTTTGGAAACGGTCTGCAGCATCCAACATCAAAATCGTATTTTGCTTTACTAATTCTATAAAGTTGTTGTAATTGTTTTGAAGCAACTGTTTTCTAGCCTCGAAACGGGTATCAACTTCCGAATATAAAGCGGGTGTAAAAAAATCATTAATAGCCTTTTGGTTTGTGTCTCTCCATTCATTAAGAATAGCTATTTGTGCATCAAAGTCTTCCTTGAGTTTTTCGGCACAAGGCGCCACTTCTTCTAATGTGCCAGATACTGCTTCTGGTTCAATTGGATTGATAACAGGGAATACCTGTGCGTCGTCAGCTATTCGGCCACCTGTTCCGGGAAGCTTAATGGTTGGAAACAGCGCTCTAAGTACAGGGTTTTGTGAAGCAGCCGAAGCAGCGGTTACAATATTAGGATCTAGATTGGCCACAGGCGTTGAAGCAAGAGCATTCAAGTCACCTTTATCAAAGGATTGTACTGCAGCGGAGCTTAGACCAGTTGCCGTACCAACCGAAGTAGATGCCGCAATTGAAGCTTGAACACTTGGAGGAAGTGCAGCAGGCGTTGCGGCTGCTGCAATAGCTTGAGTCTGCTGGGTAGCCTCTGCCGATTGTTGGACCGTCGGTAGTTGTGGTTCACTAACCGCAGGTTTTTCCAACTTAATATCTTCTGGTGGATCAGGATATTTTACCTTGAACTCGAATGGAATTATACCTTCAAGCTCCCCGGACTTACAAGAATCCAAGGAAAGAGATAAAGCGATTACTCCGAAAAAGATCAGAGAAAACCGCACGACAGAATGACTTGTCATATGACCAACCGTTATTTGGATAACAAACTTATCGAAAAATCCAAAACATAAAAATAATAAAGTCAATAACTAGTGAGGGGTATGTTATTGATAATGAGCAGGGCCCTGGAGTCAGCTAAACTTAAATGTTACAACACATTTCGTTTTCGGAAGTGCCGTAATTCAGGGGCATCAAAGTCTAAAGGAATGTTAAAGTTCAGGGAACCACCTAAACCGACTGACGGAAACCAGTTGATTTGGGCCATGATATAATTGCTTTTTCGAAAGGTAAGTGCAGCAGCTGCGGTGCGGTTGGTGATTTCTGTTGAAAAGGAAAGCCATGGAGCTGGGTGAATGGCAGCGGCTGCGAAGAAGCTATTCAGGTACCATAATCCACCAGATCGTTTATCGTAAAATTCGAACGGCGTTTTATTTATAACAGAAAGGCCGGCAAAATTATAAGGCAATCCATATCCTCCGGTTACCTCAAGAATTTTATGTGTTGAATTGAACGAAAAGGTTTTGGTAGCTACCACAGCATTGTGCGCCAGATAATTTGTGTAGGCCCCGGGAGGTGCAAGAATTAAAATCAACCCGGGCCAGTGCTTTCGTTCGGTCAATAATCTGAAACGAAAATCAAGTTGCCTATCTCCTATTCCTGTTCTTGGACGATTAATTCCATAGGTGATATTGATGTTGACCTGAAAAAAATCTGTGAGCGAAACACCAAAGTGATAAATCAACGAACCATCCTGTGAGCTTGTATTGTACTCATTATCAGAAAAACTTATTTCCGGCGGAAGCCAGGAAACTCCCATTTGAAATGGTTGCGGAATTTCAGATGCCGACGGTGCGAGTATGTAACCAGGCTTACCTAGAACGTTATTTAGAGAAAAGAATTCTGCTTTTTTATTTTTTTGATGAGCTGCAACAGAGGCTGATTGTGTATTCCGGATTAAAGGCAGCAGACAAAAAAATATGAAAATCAGATTTCTAAATTTCATAACTACTTCACTTGCGATACATATACTCAACCGTCAGGTTTAGCATCGATCGAAGTCCGGTAAGCATACCCGACTCATCAATGAAAAAGTCAGGTGTATGATGCGATGGCGTTTTTTTCGGATCGGCATCTTTAGGCATACCGCCTACAAAAAAGAAGAAGCCAGGTACCTTTTGGGCAAAGAATGAGAAGTCCTCAGAACCTGTTTGCGGACGGATGACACGCGCATTTTCTTTTCCAACGGTTTGTTCCAATATGGGCGCAGACCAGGCGGTTAACATGGGATCGTTATACGTAATCGGATAAAGTTTCTGAATATCCACTTCAGCCTTAGCGCCAAAACTTTCAGCCGTATTCTCGGCTATTCGCTTGATCAGGGTATGAACTTGCTCCTGGATTCCAACATCAAGATTACGAATCGTGCCCGTCATTTCTACAGATTCCGGAATGATGTTGCTGCGCACACCTCCACTGATTTTCCCAATTGTAACAACTGCAGGGGCCTTGGTCACTTCAATACTGCGACTGGTGATGGTCTGAAGCGCCGTTATAATATGTGCGGATGCCACAATAGGATCAACACCCGACCAAGGAGCAGAACCGTGTGTCTGTCGACCAATCACTTTAATATTCAAAATATCGGCAGAGGCCAGTTCACCTTCAGGTTTATAGGTAACGACTCCAACAGGAGTGAGTGAGTTGATGTGTAGACCGAAAACAACTTCAACTTTTGGATCGTCCAGCAATCCTTCCTGAACCATAAGTTTTGCACCACCTTCCTCACCGGGAGGTGCTCCCTCTTCAGCGGGTTGGAATAAAAAGACAATTGTTCCCTTCAACTCTGATTTCATTTTAGTCAGAACTTCAGCAACACCCATCAGAATAGCAATGTGCGTATCGTGTCCGCAGGCATGCATCACTCCAACTTCTTGTCCCATGTATTCCCCTTTTTCCTTAGAGGCAAAAGGCAAGGCATTTCGTTCCACAACGGGTAGGGCATCAATATCGGCGCGAAGGGCAATAACAGGACCTGGTTTTCCGGTGCGCAAAATTCCCACCGCACCCGTCTTGGCTACAGGATGTTTCACTTCAAGCCCAAGCGCTTTCAAATGTTCTGCTATGCGCGCTCCGGTTTTAAACTCACGATTCGAAAGTTCTGGGAATTGATGAAAATGCCGACGCCAGTCAATAACCTTTGACTCAATGGCTGCTGCATCAGTTTCAATTTTAGCTTTTAGTTTAGGAGAAACCTGTGCGTTAACCTGGGCAAAAACAGGTATAAGCAGTACTAAAAGGATTCTTTTCATAGGATCGTAAGTAGTCTTCGGATAAGTTTCGTTCAATAACTAATTTCGGACAAGTTAGGAAAAAGGCGTTTCGGCTGGAACCTGCTTGCTATGATGTGGATCAAAATTTATTCAGATCTAACTGAGGCCATTACCACTTTGGGAGAAAACAGGGCCAACACCATATATATTGGCCAAAAGAAACTTTGTCTTGCTGTAATCGATAAAACAGTAGTTGCCATTGCCGACCGTTGCACCCACAATGGAGAATCTTTAGGTAAAGGAAAGATTAATTTTCAAGGCGAAGTGGTGTGTCCCTGGCATGGTTACCGATTCCATCTAAAATCGGGAAGATGCAGCGCCAATGCTCCTGACGCCGAAACATTTCCGGTTCGCCAGGAAGCAGATGGAATTTTTATTAAGGTCTAACGCAATCTCTTTTCCTAACTTTCCGTTCATTCGCAGCATGACCAAAGGACTTTTTGTACGATTCATAGTGCTCACCTGCTGTGTGCATATTGCCACAATGGGTAAGGCACAGTGGAAAGACCCTGTCGAAGAGCTTTTAAAAAAAGTGGTCAAAGAGGAGCGGGTACCCGCAGATCTGCTGGCCAAAAAGTCTGTGCTGCTTTTCGATCCATCAATAAAAGGACAGCATCTTGACGACATCCAGCAGATCTTTCAAAAGACCGGAATAGATGTGGTCTTACATTATCCGATGGACGTGCCGGCGTCGAATGAAGATGTCAATAAAGTTTTTGTGAATTATCTGAATGCGCGCGACATCAGCTTTCTGATTTTCCTGAAACAACGAGCCTCTCTTTTTGAATTTTTATTTATTCCCTTCAATCGAAAATCGAATTGGGCCGATGCAGGACAGTCGGCTTGGCATGTTAGCGGCCTTGATTTGAACAGCACTTTGGAAAGTATTTACCGAGTAGCCCTATCCAGTCAAAAGAAAAAAAATCTACTCATCATTGAATCACCGGAAAAGGAATTGAATTTAGATCCTGTTACCGGAAACCGAAATGAATTTTTTACACTGGATTTGAAAGTTGATAAACTGGCGGTCATCCGGACAGGCGTAAAAGAAGTTGATCAGCAAATGGAAGACTACATCAAATTGAAATATCCATTTTCTTTCACTGTGTTCGAGGCTGGATCCGATGAACAGCAAATTCGGTCAAAAGGATTTTTGTATACGCTTAAAGCCATACGATGCCGGAACATTGCCGCAATGGATTTACTCGGCTACGATTTGGGAAATGTCGGACACCGTATAAAAGGAGTAACGTTTATAAATGGAAATCTGGAAGAGACGAGTTTGCCTGCGGATGAGATCGTGTATAAGTTCTATTTCAAACACCTGACCAACGGAAATATTTATCTCGGAACAAAGTGGGATGCAGCCGTGTCCTGGCAGCAAGCTTTAGATAATCAAATTCAGGGAGTGCGGGCTACGTTCGGAATTCGCTGATCCGAATTACGAAAACAATTTCAAAACCTTCAGCATATCGACGTTTCCTCCACTGAGAATCAGTCCAACATTTTTACCCTCAAAGCGTTCCGGTCGATTCAATACCGCCGCCAAAACGGTGGCACAACTGGGTTCAACAATAACTTTCAGCTTTTCCCAGATTAGACGCAGTGCGCGGATTATCTCCACATCGCTCACCGTAATGATTTCACTTACATTTTCTTTGATAACTGGAAATGTTTTATCGCCAAGCGTAGTCAGCAGTCCGTCGGCAATTGATTGGGATTGAGCAGGCTCAATTTTTCCGGATTGCAAGGAACGGTATGCATCGTCGGAGCCCTCTGGCTCTGCTCCAATGACCATGGTAAGAGGTGAAAAGTATTTAGCAGCCAAAGCCGTTCCGCTTAATAAACCGCCTCCACCAACTGGAGCAACCACTATTTCCACATTCATTTCCTCAAACATTTCAACAGCTGCAGTCGCCTGTCCGGCCATTACATCATAATTATTAAAGGGATGAATTTCGGTGGCTCCGGTTCTCTCTACTACTTCCGCCAGCATCGCTTCGCGCGCTTCAAGAGTAGGCTCACATTCATAAATTTCACCACCAAAATTCCGCACACCTTGCTTCTTTACC
>JBMSPY010000018.1:0-14847 GCA_049423005.1 Cyclobacteriaceae bacterium | reverse complement strand
AAGATTCCTGCGATGGAGGAAAAGATGACGATAAAGATGACCGGATTGATGGTAAGGATGATGATGATTAAATGAATGCACCCACTAACATAACCAACACATCACTCCTTCTTCTTCTTTGATACAATATCAGAGTAGATGGAAAAAAGTAAAAAGCCGTAGATAAAAAATATAAAGTAGGTGTACCAGTATTCCAGTTGAAGCTGACCGTCATCGGACTGCAGTTTAACAGCGAGCAAAACAAAAATCAGACTGGAAAAAACAAACCAGCTTTTATAAGGAAAGTTAGTCTTGAACTTTTCAGCAAAACTTTTTTCAAAAAAGCCACCAATGGCGATGGCAAATCCTAATGCATAGGCCAATTTATACGTAGCCCAAAATGGGGCTTCAATGGCCGGTTCATCCAGACCGGGAGTAGCGTGATCAACGTTGACAAAGAAAATACTGATCAGAAATAAAATTGAATAACCAACGAGTCGAAACAGAAACGTTTGCATGTAAGGTGGATCTTCCTACAAGATCAAAAATTAATTGGCAATCGGCCAGTACTCCGCTCCCAATGATTAAAGAAAGTAGCCCCGGCAGGAATCGAACCTGCATCTTCAGAATCGGAATCTGAAATTCTATCCATTGAAATACGGAGCCGGAAATTGCGGGAAACCCGCTCATCCCCTCGAGCTGAAACCGAATTCCGGTTACCAGCCCGCAAAAGAGGCGTAAAGATAATGCTCTTTGCCGCACCAAAAGGCCATCCGTCAAGCGGATATCCTGTTTTTTAAAATGTGTCCGGCCTCTCGAACTCAAAAAATGCCATGTTCCGAAAATTAACGGCCTGACAACCATTCAATTACTAATATTTTTAGTAATTAGATGCCAAATTTTTTAGCATTTTATACCTTTGACAAGCGGTGCAGGAAGTCAGCAGGCGAGCGAAAGAGACACCGGAATGATACCGAATGTAGTGGTTCAGTTGCTCCCGTCACCGGCCCTCTTCTGCTCCCTGTTCCCGCGTCGCATAGGTTATTCATCATTCATCCGTAGTTAACAGTGCCCAAATCAGATCCCATACAAGAATTTCAGGAAATGCACATCGCTATCATCTGGGACGAATTGCGTCTGCGATTCGGCTTTGATCTCAAAGCGTGGAAAACAGAATTCGCAGAATTCCTGAACAGCCAACCCCGAAACACTAACATCACCGATGCCTTCATCGTCTTTGGTAACAGACGAATAAATCCTGTGCTCAACAGCATCCTTAGAAGAAATGACCTCTACCCTACCTTCAACAAATTGATGCAGTACGTAATCAGCCGAAATAGTTCTCAGAGGAAATAATCACACATTTCGGTAACATTGTTCTCATGTGTTACCACAAACAAAATAAAGCCAGTCAGACGGAACTCACCGAACGGTATCACGCCGCACTGACAGAACCGTACAAACCACTGTTTCACGAAAATGGCTTCAACCATATGGCCAGCCCTGTACTTATTTCTGTACCACCTGCCCACGATACTGAAATTATGCATGGCACTAACCCTCCGGTCATTTTTAAAAATATGTCCTGGGGACTGATCCCCTTCTGGATAAAATCAACACCGGATGCGCTGCAGATTCGAACCAGAACACTCAATGCCATTTCCGAAGAAGCATTTGAAAAACCCTCTTTTCGTGATTCCATCCGTAAACGCAGATGCCTGGTTCCGTGCACTGGATTTTATGAATGGCGTTGGGGCGACAGTAGTGGCAAGGTGAAGTACCCCTATTTCATTAAAACCGATCAGCCTATTTTCTCTCTGGCCGGGATATGGTCAGAGTGGGAAAACAAAGAAACCGGAACACTGGTAGAAACCTACAGTGTGCTCACAACACGAGCCAACCCCTTAATGGAGAAAATTCATAACAGTAAAAAACGAATGCCGGTAATTCTTCCGATGGCGTACGAGCGGGACTGGCTGAATCCAAATCTGAGTAAAGAGGATATACTCGCCCTATGCCAACCATACGCCACTGAAAAAATGGATGCCTGGACCATTAGCCGACAGATTACCAGCCGTACCGCACCGAAGAATACCGAAGAAATCTTTAAACCCTTCCGCTATCCGGAACTGGATGAAGGTCCCGTTCAGGGAACACTCAATTTGATGTAAGGCCGAATTCGAACCAAGGTCTTTTCATCCATCAACTTGACCTTTTTCAATTCCTCAAGTGTTTTAAAATAACCGTGTTGATAACGGTAAAATAAAATTGCTCTGGCCTGAACTGAGGTGACGTAGGGATGGGCTTCCAGTATATCGTACGTTACGGTGTTCAGATCCATAACAGCAGGAAGGTATCCCGGGCTTATAAAAAATTGCTCCATTGAAAAGACAGCGAGAGAATCAATACCGTATACTTCGTAGAGCTGATTTTTCTCAACGAACCCTCCCAGTGAAGCCCGATACCGAATAATGCGGGCAGCCATCTTTTGACCAATACCAGTCACCGACTCAAAGTCAGTCGTATCGGCCAGATTCAAATCAAACTGTACAACAATACTTTTCTTTTTAAAGGCTGACTTGATTGGTTTCCTAACAGAATCCTGCTGGAGTATTATAAAAGGCTCCAGCATCTGAAATACAGCAGTATCCATACCCCACATTTTAAGGAGATCAGAACTCTTTTTGAATTTTCCGCCCTTTGAACGGTAGCGAACAATTCGTTCTGATAATGAACTGTCCATTCCCATTTTGCGGAAGCCAGCTGCCGATAGTGTGTTGGGATCAAAAATATAAGGTGACAATTTCCTCACTTTCGGACTGGCTCGTTGCCACTCCTGATACACACTATCGGCGCGAGCCATTATCGTTGGCGGAAGTTGCTGACGAGAACTCTTAAAATCCAGAAAAATTCGGGGCCATCCTGCAAGGAGAAGAACCAAAGGAAGCAAAACTAAGAAAGCTCCTCTGTCAGTTGCCGTAAAATGAAAAAGTGTTTGAATGGAATCGCGCAATAATTGAATCATGGAGTCGTACCACAGCGGGTAGCTCCTGTGGTCTTACAAAATGAGCAAACGATTTTGCTCCAGACAATCGCCCAGGCGGCGCCACATAAACATCAATTCTTCCTGACCGGGTTTTTCTCCAACGACCGTTAAAATACGTTCTGCCAGTGGTCCCTGATCAAGAATAACTGAAAGCTCTTTTTCGTACATCGCAAGGGGACGAAGTGGGTCATTCGCTAAACGTTGGAAGAGATGCTTCCAGATGGTACCTACTGTGGATACTTCATCCAACCCGAAAAAAGCGAGATACTCTGATGAAAATACTTCAGCATGCCGACCATTCTCCGCTACATCTTCAAGAATACCGGCAAGAATTTCCATGCGAGCCTCAGATTGCTCCTCAAACCCAATAGTCTTCTCATCCATGAAAAAACGAATAGCCTCTTGCACCAATTTGATAATAGCCATATCTGCAGCAAGACATTCCTGGGGTTCCATAATTTGGAGGATCATCCGTTTACCATCGAAATCCGGAACAGCGCCACGGAAATTTATTTGATTGGGATGAATGAGTCCTTCAGGGTCGACGGGTGACAGCTGTGCCTTAATCTTGTCCAATATCATTTCACGATATTTCCGCTCACTGAAATAAGGTTCCGGTACGAGTTGACCGGCAATTGCGGGAAAGCGACTGTAGCGCGCTCGGGCATAGCGAATGCCGTTGTCGATGCGACCAGAAAAATTTCCTTCTACAATAGGAGAGGCTGCAGAGAGCGCAGGTATGATAGGCAACACGATCCGAATAGCCACCTGCAAGCGCTGCAACATGTGCTCATCGTGATACGGAAGTTCTACATAGCTTCTGTTGAGATTAACCCAAGAGTGGCCCTTCCCATCAAATATTCGTTGCGTTAATTCCGAATAGGCATCAGCAGGCTGGGCAGTCTTTATTGAAAAAGGATCTGCAAAGGGATGCATGCCGCCGGGAAGCAGCATGGCGCCAAATTCAGCGAGGATGCGGTTAATAATTCTTAGCTCATCCGCAATGGCATGTTCAAGCGTATTTAAGTTGACCTGAGGTGACGCTGAACAAATACGGAAGATATGAGGCTGATACCCCGGTTTCCATTTTAACGGTTTACCGGCGGGATTGTGTTTATCTTCCTGATTGAGTGATTCCAGCAGATTGGAAATGATCGGCTTCAACTCAAGAGTAGAGCGATCAACAATCATATATTCAATGGAAACGCCCAATTCAGGCACCATGGAGTTGTGTTCCGACGTCAAGGTTTAGGTGTTATTCTTTCTAAATATCCGCTTTTTTTGATCAAATAAGCGTTTTTTAAGGTGAAAAATAAAGAATCAGGGGTTTTTTAATAGGCAAAAAGGTATACCTTTGCAGACCTTTTTTAAGGGTTGTTTTGCCCCATTGTGTAATGGCAGCACAGCAGATTTTGATTCTGTCAGTCTAGGTTCGAGTCCTAGTGGGGCAACAAATTGATTCACAGACTTTTGAGTTTGACTCAAAGTCGTTAGAAGCAAGAAAAAATGGCGGTTAAACTCTTCTCAGGTCGTTCTTCAGTCTATCTGGCTGAAAAAGTTGCCAATGCATACGGCGAGCCGTTGGGTGAGGTGGATTATCGCCAGTTCAGCGATGGAGAGATTTCCCCTCAAATTGGGGAATCTGTTCGCGGTCATGATGTTTTCATCATTCAAAGCACTTTCGCGCCGGCAGATAACTTTATGGAGCTGCTGCTCCTTATAGATGCAGCCAAAAGAGCCAGTGCAGAAAATGTAAACGTAGTTATCCCCTACTTTGGTTACGCCAGACAGGACCGCAAGGACAAATCCAGAGTAGCCATTGCAGCAAAGATGATCGCCAATCTTATTTCTGCAGCGGGTGCGGATCGGATCATGACTATTGATCTGCACGCAGATCAAATTCAGGGATTCTTCGATATTCCGCTGGATCACTTATACGCCTCCTACATTTTTGTACCGTATATTCAATCACTCGGCCTCGACAATCTGATGTTTGCTAGTCCGGATGTTGGTGGCATCAAACGAGCTCGGAACTACGCAAAGATTTTTGAAACCGATCTGGCCGTATGTGATAAATACCGCAAAGAAGCCAATAAGATTGAGTCTATGCGGTTGATCGGCGAAGTAGAAGGCAAGGATGTCATCCTGGTTGATGACCTGGCTGATACTGCCGGGACCATCTGCAAAGCAGCCAGTTTATTAAAAGAGAAAGGTGCCAAGTCTGTGCGCGCCATGTGTAGTCATCCAGTTCTCTCCGGAAATGCTTACGATAATATTGATGGATCGGTACTGGAAGAATTGGTGGTAACCGATACCATGCCGCTCAAAAAGAAAAGTGATAAGATCAAAGTACTGACCGTAGCCAACATGATCAGCAAGGCTATCCGAAAAATCCATGATCACGAGTCCATCAGCTCGTTATTCATCAAGCTTTAATTTTTTAATCAATTAAATAAACCAAACAATTATGAAGACGATTGAGATTATAGGGTATCGACGAGCAAATCTCGGTAAGTCTGAAGCCCAGCAGCTTCGCACTGAAGGAAACCTTCCATGCGTACTTTATGGCAGCGGCGGTGATCAGATTCACTTCTATTCTCCGATGATTCTGTTCCGCGACCTGGTGTACACCAACGAAGCACACTTTGTTCACCTCAATATTGAGGGTGAAGAATGTCAGGCCATTCTTCAGGATATTCACTTCCATCCGGTAAGTGAGATGCTGCTGCATGCCGACTTCCTTCGAATTCAGGAAGACCGCAAAATCAAAATGAAAATCCCTGCACGTCTTGTTGGACAAGCCCCAGGCGTTAGCAAGGGTGGTGCTCTGATTCAAAAGCGAACCATCTTAAAGGTAACTGGATTTCCGAAAGACATGCCGGATCATATCGATGTGGATGTTTCTGAACTTGATTTCCACCATGCCATTAAAGTATCGGATATGAAATATCCAGGATTGGAGTTTCTTGATCCTCAGCAATCAGCCGTTGCCGCAGTTGAAGTTCCTCGTGCCGCTAAATTGGCTGCCGAAGAAGCTGCTGCGAAAGCTGCCCAGGCTTCTGCTTCACCTGCTGAAGGTGCTGCTCCAGCTGCCGCAGCTGGCGGAGACGCTGCTAAAAAAGAAGGCGGAAAGAAGTAATCGCCCCTTTCTTTCATAATACTGAAAACCCGGCTTAAGCCGGGTTTTTTTTGCCCTTAAATTCTGGACTAATTTTGTCAACACCTTAGAACATAAACCTGATGAAATTCCTTATCGTAGGTCTTGGCAATCCAGGCATCGAATATGAACTGACACGGCATAATATCGGGTTTCTTATCCTGGACCGATTGGCCGACATAGAAAAATCAAGTTTTAGCATCGCACGGTTGGCCGAAAAAACAGAGATTCGATTTAAGGGCAGGCAGCTCACCCTCATTAAGCCTACAACATTTATGAACCTGAGCGGAAAAGCTGTTGCCTATTGGATGCATGAATTAAAAATTCCGCGTGAAAATGTTCTCATCCTGGTTGATGACCTGGCATTACCTTTCGGCAGCCTTCGGATGAAGCCTAAAGGAAGCTCAGCCGGACACAATGGATTGGGAAATATTGAATCCATACTTGGCTCATCAGATTATCCGCGGCTTCGGTTTGGAATTGGAAACGATTACCAAAAAGGACAACAGGTCAACTATGTGCTCAGCCCCTTCAAGCAGGAAGAAATGAACCAACTCGTTCCCTTGATGGATCGTGCGATTGAAATGATACGATCCTTCGCGACCACTGGAATTGAAAGAACAATGAATCAATTCAACGATTGATTCACTACCGCAGAAAATCAGCTTACCGAAGAGCCCGGATTAACAGCCGCATAAGGCTGGAGCAACCGAAGCTTCCCCTCATTATCCTCTGCCATTAAGATCATCCCCTGTGATTCAACACCCATTATTTTTCTAGGCGCGAGATTAGCCAATAAGGTAACTTGTTTACCGATGAGCTCCTCTGGTTGAAAGTGTTCGGCAATTCCACTCATCACCGTACGACGATCCAAGCCGGTATCTACTTGAAGCTTCAGAAGTTTTTTAGACTTTTCTACCTTTTCCGCAGCAAGTATAGTTGCGATGCGAATATCCATTTTTGAAAAATCTTCAAACTGGATCTGATCTTTTGCAGGAGAAAGCTGAATATTGGTTGGAGTCATGGCCGCAGCGCGATTAATTAATTTTTGACGTTGTGCTTCAATCACATCATCTTCAATTTTTTGAAATAAAAGTGCAGAGGGACCCAAATTATGACCTGAAGACAACAGCGGCTGTGAAGCCGCATCCCAGGAATTTTTTGGAATGTTGAGCATCTGCCTGAGTCTTGAGGCCGTCTTGGGTAAAAAGGGTTCGGTAACAATGGATAACGATGCCGAAATCTGTAAGGCACAATTTAGAATGGTTGCTACACGGCCCATATCCGACTTTACCAACTTCCAAGGCTCCGTATCTGCAAGGTATTTATTGCCCGACCTGGCCAGGTCAATCATTAGTGCTGTAGCCTCCCGAAAGCGATACTGTTCAATAGCCTCCGCAATACGATTGGGGAAGGCCTTCATTTCCTCCAGCAACTGCTGATCTATGGAGAGCAGATCGCCACACTCAGGGACCTTACCACCAAAATTTTTCTCGGTAAGCACCAAAGCACGATTGACAAAATTTCCAAGTATGGCCACCAGCTCACTGTTATTTTTTGCCTGAAAATCTTTCCAGGTGAACTCACTATCCTTAGTCTCCGGCAGATTTGTCAAAAGGCTATACCTTAATTCATCGGTCTTATCCGGAAAATCCTCCAGAAACTCATGCATCTCAATCGACCATCCCCGGGAGGTAGACATTTTTTCTCCTTCAAGGTTCATGAATTCATTTGCCGGTACTTGTTCCGGTACAATAAAGTCACCATGCGCATGCAGCATCACCGGAAAAATGATGCAATGGAAAACAATATTATCCTTGCCAATGAAGTGGACCAGACGTGTATCCTCTGATTGCCAATACTTCTTCCAATCTTCAGGATTAACTTTTCCAAAGTCACGTTGAGGAGTTGAAAAATTTAACTTACCTGAAGACACTTCATCAAAAAACGCGCGCGTTGCGCTAATGTATCCTATGGGCGCATCAAACCAAACATAGAGGACTTTACCTTCTGCATCGGGAAGCGGAACTTTAATTCCCCAATCCAGATCACGTGTCATAGCCCTGGACTGCAAACCGGCATCAATCCATGACTTACATTGTCCATACACATTCGGCTTCCAATCAGATTGATGAGACTGCAGTATCCATTCGCGCAACCAGGGCTCCCATTTGGCTAAGGGTAGATACCAGTGTTTGGTTGGTTTTAATACAGGTGGATTCCCGGAGAGAGCAGACCGCGGCTGAATCAATTCCCGCGGGCTGAGCGTACTACCACACTTTTCACATTGATCCCCGTAGGCATGATCGTGTTTACATTTTGGACACGTTCCGATGATGTACCGGTCGGCCAGGAATGTTTTCGTTTGTTCGTCAAAATATTGCTCCGACACTTCTTCTTCCATGAGTCCTTGCTCATGAAGCCGAAGAAAGAATTCCTGAGCCGTCTGATGATGGACTTGTTCACTGGTACGGTGGTAGATATCAAAGGAAATGTCCAGTTGTTTAAAACAAGACAGAATTAACTGATGGTACTTATCAATAATGGCCCGGGAAGTCGTTTGCTCTTTTAAAGCCTGATTGGGAATAGCCGTACCATGTTCATCGCTACCGCAGACAAAGAGCACATCCCTGTCCTGCATTCGGTTAAACCGAGCATAGACATCGGCTGGAATATAAGCTCCTGCCAGGTGACCAATATGCTTTGGTCCGTTGGCATAGGGCAGTGCGGAAGTAATGGTGATCCTCCTGGGTTGCTTTTTCGACATAGTGCGCAAAAATAATCAGGATTCGGGGGCAGCGTTGCCTTTTTTACTAGCGATCATCATTTTCTCCATCTCCCGTTGAATCTCCTGCTGGCGGCGAGCCTCCAGGACCTGATTGAGATCAAGCGGTATTTCGACCCGGAATTCAGTCCATTTCTCCTCTGTGGTGTGCAAGGAAATTTGACCCCCCAGTTTTTCTACCGCCAAACGACTTAAATACAGACCCAGACCTCCGGTGCCTGACTTTTCCGATCCCCTTACAAACATCTGGAAAATCCGATCAGCACTTGACTTGTCTACACCTATACCATTGTCCACAACACTGATGCGAACCTGGTCCTGTTTTTGTTCTACCTCCACCCTAACAAAGGGCTCTACCCGGCCAGAGGTATTTTGAAATTTGACGGCATTGTCGATGAGGTTTTCCAGAATAATACTCATCAGCGTTCGATCCGAATTCAATTGAACACCAATTTGAATTTGGTGGTCAATCTTAATTTTCTGAGACATCCCCCGCTTATTCTGTATAGTAATCACTTCTGAAAGCAAACTCCTGAAATCAATGGAGGCTGGCTGAAGCTTTGCGTGCGTAATCTGACTAATGGAAACCAATCGGGTAAGGATTCGGATCAAGCCTTCAGCCGTCTGGTCCAACATTCGAATGTATTTGGTGACCTCCTCATCCTTTGACTCAATTAAAGCGAGACTGGCGATTCCTTTCAGGCTGGCCAACGGACCACGGATGTCATGGGAAGTTTTATAGATAAAGTTGTCCAATTCATCATTGGAGCGCTGAAGCGAAATATTGGCCATCACCAGCTCATCCGTCTTCTCCAAAATCCGTTGATCAAGGGTTCGGTTAATTTCAGTTAACGCATTGTTTTGCTTTTCGATGGTTGCCTTGGCCGTACGCAACTGTTGGTTCAGCTTCTGTTGAATGAGGCTGAAACGCCAGAGGAAGAATACCAAGACACCAATGATAAGAGTAACGATGGTGAAGAAGATAGCCTGATTGCGCTGCGCCTCCAGCTTATACTTCGTTATTACGAGTTCATTACCCTGGCGCTCAATGGTAGCCAGATTCTCCTCTTCCTGATACTTCGTCTGGAGTCTGGCCACATTCCGGATAAGGTCAGTGCTGTAAATAGACTTGTATATTTCTATGTACTTATCCTGATACTCAGAAGCCAGCCTGTAATCACCTAATTTTTGATAAATCTGCGCATAGAGTTTGAAGTTAGCTAACTGGTACTCAAAGAGTCCTGTTTCCCGACCAAGCGATTCACTGTCTTCAAGAAACTCAAGAGCTTTTCGGTAGTTACCTTGAAAATATTTTAATTCGGCAATGGCGGTAAGCTCTTTGATTTCCTCCCACGTGTTCAGTTCGTCCTGCCATATGTTCAGCGCCTTCATCAAATTTGCTTCAGCTTGTTCATAATCTCCGGTTTTCATGGAGGCCACACCATAGGTATGATAAGACATTGCAAAAAGACGAGGTTCACATTTGTTTTTACATTGTTCTAAAACCTGTTTTATGTACTGCTTGGTAGCATCGTACTGAGCCAGGTCATTGCTTACATCTGCCAAATTGATCAGACGAAGTTCAAGTTCTCTGGATACCTTAGCTTTCACCTGAAGGTCGTACGACTGTCGGTAATACGATCGGGCATTTTCATAATCGCCCAAAAAACGATAGGCAATACCAATGTTATTAAGGGATATGGCGATGGCTGCTGTGTCTTTATCCTCCTCACGAAGTTTTAAGGATTCAAAGTGGGCCTCCAGTGATTCAAAGTACTGACCATTTTCGGTGTATATAAGTGCCAGGTTGTTTAGGATAAATTTCTTTTGCTTTCGATACTCCAACTTATCAGGTGAATCTTTATTTCCCTGGATGTTGGCTACCTGTAGACCCAGTTTAAAATCTTTCTCCGCGTTTTTGAATTTCCCGAGTTTAAAGAAGACATGACCCCGTGCATTAGCCGACTTAACGATTTTAATGGAATCAGCAAGACGTAAGGCTTCCTCAAAGTGCATTTCAGCATAAAAAAGGGCCTTTTTGTAATCCTCATCCACCAACTCAGAGAAGAGTAAATAACTGACTTGCCATCGTTGCGCCCCCTGCGCTTCAGGCAGTTTTGACTCCAAGGAATCGATGTAAGACTGACCGTGTACCCATCCAAATGATAAGATGCTGATTAACAGCATTATAAGCCTTACACTTAGACTTTTACTTTCAATATGGTACACGGGTAATAGGGTCACTGGATTTGATTCGGTGCAAGGATCAAAGGGCCGCTACGTTTGCAATGTCGAAACCGACAACTGATTTGAAACCAAAAAATATCATTAACCAAAAAAACAAAACTTCTATGAAAAACGTACTGAAAAACATTGCCTTTGCTGCCCTTGTATCTGCATTTCTTATCTCATGCGCAGAAGAAGATGTAAAGCCCCGCACTGGTGGAACCCAAGACAATTGCCAGTTTTCCAATAAAGGCTGTAATTAATCTTTAATCACACATTATCTATGAAAATCAAAGCACTCGTGTTGATCATCGTAGCGGTGGTAACACTTTCCTTTAACGTTGTAAAACGCCCTAAATCCATTAAGACTTACAATCCTGAATTGGAGCGCGCTTACAAAGCCCAGTGGAGCATCGATACCAATCAGTTTAACTGATTTAGAGGTTTTTAGCCATAATTAGGACCCTTGGAGGGGTCTACCCGAGCCGTACTGTTCGGGGCTGATTGGAACGTAACCTTTCCGACAATAATGACCTGCGAGGACTTTCGTGCGGGTGCATGGCTAAGGTCGTCAACAAGGTTTAATGCGCCATCAGAATTTCTCCGCAGTAAATCGTTTGCAGCCTAAGCTGCACTATAAAAGTTTTGATAATGACATTTTTGGTTCTGGCCAACTTGTTCCCGTTGATTGGTAAAATCCATCAGCGGGAACCAGGTGGACAGAGATATCAGTAAAGATTCTAACAGTTCATACCGAGCTAACCTTCATCTTATCGATCAGTACCGTCACAAACATTTTTTTCCTCTTTAGAGAGCTCTTAAACTGCTCGTAACCTTTATCCATTTAGTGGATAAAGTATCCGATTTTTATCACAAAATGATCGGAACCTTACATGCTATGTCTAATTTTTCCAACCTAACAGTCATTTTGAAGGAAATTAATCTGGAATACTTCGGATGGTAACCCGCAATTGGGCATAATAAAGTGCCGTATATCCTTCAAAACCACTATCTGAACCAACGATCAACCAGATTTTACCATTTGAATCGGCTTTCACCTTCAGCGGAGAATCGGTTTTTCTGGTAATGAGTTCGTATTGACGCGTATCATCTTTTACACCAGCATTACCAATTACAACCATATTCGAACCACCAATAGACTGGTTCCCTTTATCTAAATTCATTCGATACCAACCATCCTCAATAACAACTCTAGGTTCATTAGATGTAGCACCTGCTTTTATCGTAACCGCTTCACCGGGCGCTCCCCCAATTCCCACCGCATTTGTGGGCGCATTGGATGCCAGCTGCACCTCCATCTCCACAGAATATTCTGCTGAGGGCGTGAGTCCCTCAACGGTTTTAAACAAATACATGAATAAGTCATCGCTACGATTTGCTCCGGCAATCAGCATCCCTTTTTGAGCAGGAACAATCTCTGCAGGCAACGTTCGATGTCCGTAGTTCATAGCATAAAGCTCCAGACTATCTCCCAAACTCAGGTTAGCGGGATAATCGGAATAACCAAACCTCCAGCCTTCATCACCTGATTCCCAGGTATAATCAAGTGTTTGTGATTTTATAGTTGCTTCGTCCTCATTGCATCCATATAACAGGACCACGAAAGCACCCATGAAAAATTGCAGTATTCTCATCTACCGCAAATTTAAAGTCCGATCCATCATTCCTCTATGATTAAATTATAAATCGATGTAGTTTCATCATTAGAATATCCCAATATGATTAAAACGCTACTTACCCTTCTGTTCGTGTCCATGTCGTTGATTATTCCGGTATATCCCCAAAATTCCGGATTGCAGGCCATTGTGTGCAAGCAAATCCTGGATGGAAGGAGTACCAAACCACTGGCGGCTAAGGTAGTGTTGGTGAAGGACGGAAAAATTTCAGCAATTGGCGACCGTTCCATTATTCCAAAAGGTGCAACAATTATCGATTTAACGGATCATACCTTGATGCCTGGTTTTATTGATATGCACTGCCACCCTCTGGGTAATGGTGATGACGATTACCAGACCTATCATTTAAAAAGCTCATCAGCCGCCAAGGCTCTTCAGGGTTTAAGTAATGTGCAGGGTCTGCTGCGGGCCGGCTGGACGACAATCCGGATCCCTGGTGATTTGGATGTTGGATTCGCCCACTTTGATTTAAGAAACGCCATTAATAATGGACTTTTTGATGGCCCAAGAATTTACGGTGCTGGACACTGGATATCGGTTACAGGTGGTGGCGGGGATATCAACTTTTTTTCGCCTGAACAAGATGGTGTAAAAGTAGATGGACTTGTTGTGGACGGTGTCGACGAAATGCGGAAGGCCATTCGTAATGAAATTAAGTATGGAAGTGACTGGATCAAGTTGCTGGTATCTGGCGCTTTTATGACCGCTGGGGATAATCCGGAAAATGTTCACTTCAGTCAGGAGGAACTTAATGTGGCCATTGAAGAAGCCCGTCGCCGTGATGTTCCGGTAATGGCGCATGCCCATTCCGCTGAAGCGATAAAGATGTCGGTTAAAGCTGGGGCCAAAACAATTGAGCATGGAAGTTTTATGGATGATGAATCCATCCGGCTAATGGCCGAACGCGGAACGTATTTGGTTCCAACATTGAGTATTGGCAAGTGGTTTATGGAGTTTAATGAGAACAGCGTTGCGCTCAGTAAAGCGATTGAGTTGACAAAAAAACATACGGCTGGCTTTGAACGGATGCTGGGTAAAGCCATTCAATCCGGAGTAAAAGTTTTAGTCGGCACCGATTTGGGTGGAACAATGCCGGAGTATTCTGCCAATGAATTTTCTGAGTTGGTTCGGATTGGGTTAACGCCCATTCAGGCCATCAATGCCGGCACAGGTTTAGCCGCAGAGGCTCTGGGAAAAGAAAAAGAGATTGGTACAATTGAACCGGGAAGGTTTGCTGACCTGGTCGCTGTGCCCGGAGACCCATTACTAGACATCCATCTGCTGAAGAAAGTTTCATTCGTTATGAAGGAGGGAAAGATTATTCGAAGAAATTAATCAGCAGGAAAAAAATAATTTTCTACTTCCTTCCAACTGTTGATGCGGCGGTAGTTTTGAAAATGAAGGTTATGCGGTGCTGAGAAGAGCAGTTTTTCACCATTGAACCCATCGAGATTGTGCGGCAGATCATCAATCATATAATCACCGTGAACAATCGATTTTCGCCCGCAAAAAACAAACTGTTTCCAATGTAAAAAAGGGAAATACTCCTGCAGCCAGGCGAATTTTTCAGACAGAGAGTTTGGAAATTCCATGGCAGAGGAAACGATAAAAACCTCAAACTCTTTATTTAAGCGTTCCATTACCCGGACACAATCCTCTTTAACAACCATCGTGCGGAAAAAATCTGTGCGGAAGGTAAATTCGTAAACAAGCTTCTGATGTGCTTCAGGGAAGGCCTGCAGTTCATCTTTATGATTTAAATGCTCACGGGAAAGTTCAATTCCGAATTCCCTATGGTAATACGTGAGTAATTGACCAGTAGCATCGGCCATCACATCATCCATATCGACAACGATCCGTTTCATTCGTGTGGGGTTTAAGGCAAGTTAGGAGCGCGTCGTCAGACCACAAAATGCTCTAACTTTACTTCTATGCAGGGAGAAGAAAAGATTGTTGT
>JBMSPY010000017.1:0-15329 GCA_049423005.1 Cyclobacteriaceae bacterium | reverse complement strand
GATGATATCGAGGCCAATTAGTTTAGGATTGTGTTTGTTGATATTGCGAAGCTGGTCTCCGATTTCGCCTCGTGTGAGGTACCCGATGTTGACGATTGTAACATTTTCGTCCGGTTTTGGTTCACCTTCGCGGATTTGAGAGAAGGCAATATCCGATATCTCAATATCGCCGATGGCTTGACCGATGGGATCAAAGGCCTGAAAAATTCGCAACTGAGAAACTTCATATAATCCTCCCATCAATAAGAAGGTAAATAGAGTTACCAGGGCACAGTGAAGCCAGAATTTTAACATTTAAAAATGTGGTTAAACCGTTGGTTAGCAGGGTAAATTTAGAAATTTGCCTAACAAATAAAATGAGCAGGAATTCAACGGTTTCTCCTGAAGGGCTGCAGTCTGGTGATCGGTCTGTATTGGCGCGCGCCATCACACAGGCGGAGAGTACTCGGCCGGAAGATATCCTGCAAACCCGTGAGTTGCTTAGTGAATTACTTTCACAGACGGGTCATTCTGTTCGACTTGCCGTGACGGGTCCGCCTGGGGCAGGGAAGAGTACGTTTATCGAAAGCATTGGAAGATTGCTAATTTTAAAAGGAAAGCGCGTTGCAGTACTATCCGTTGACCCTTCGAGTACCCGGACTTACGGAAGTATTCTTGGTGATAAAACCCGAATGACGGAGCTGTCCCGTTCTGAGCATGCTTTTATCAGACCTTCTCCTTCATCAGGTTTTACCGGCGGAGTTTCTCCGGGTACTCGGGAATCCATTCTTCTTTGTGAAGCTGCCGGGTACGACTTTATTATTATTGAAACGGTAGGAGTTGGCCAGTCTGAAGTGGCTGTTCGAGATATGACTGATTGTTTTTTGTTGCTTCTGATTGCCGGCGCCGGTGACGAGTTACAGGGATTGAAAAAAGGGATTATGGAGATGGCCGACCTTATTGTACTGAATAAGGACGATGGGGAGAATAAGGACAATGTGCGTCGGGCTAAGGCTGAACTTTCCAGTGCACTTCGTCTTTTGGATCCACACGCTGGTTCCGTTCCTAAATTGATGACTTGCTCAGCTCTGGAAAACAAAGGCATGGAAACGATTTTTGAATCCATTGAATCCTTTGTTGCTCAATCGGAGGTATCTGGAATTTTTCAGTCCAGGCGCAAGGAACAACAACTAAAGTGGCTGGATGAGTTGCTTCATCGCCACCTCATCATGATGTTGCAGTCTGATGGCTCCTACCCTCAAAAACGAAAGCAAGCAGGAGATGATCTGGTTGCCGGTACAAAGAATGTTTATCAGGCTTTAGATTTTATGCTAACAACCAAGTGAGGATTGCTGATCTGCTGTTTTTATGAGTATTGATTTGGCATCTTTCCTGAAATCTTTTTTGATTTCTGCCTCGATTACCCTAATTCTTTTTTCCTGTGGTAAGCCGAAGCGTACAACAAACCTGACAGAAGATACCTCATCCAACACAGAAACCACATATGCCAATGGATTTGGTTTCAAACGGCACAATGATTACACGCACCTTTGGATCATCGGTAACGATGACTCATCAGATCATTTTTATCTGGTCGAAAAAAATAAGCCTATTCCTGCGGAGGTGCTAGGAAAGGAAACTGTAATTCGGGTTCCTGTTGAAACTGTTGTCTGTACCAGTACCACACAGATTCCTTGGCTTGATCATCTTGATGCCTCTGCCATGATTGCCGGATTTCCAGATCCTGAATTCGTTTATTCTCAAATTCAAAGGCAGCGATTTAAAAACGGATTCCTCAAGGATATTGGCGGTCCTTCCGGAATTGAAACCGAACAACTTGTTGCCTTAAGGCCTGAGCTTGTGTTATCCTTTTCTGGTCGTAGGGAGGAAAATGTAGAATCGGTTTTGCGTGAATTGAGGATTCCTCTTGTAAAAACACGCGAGCATTTGGAGGCGCATCCACTCGGCCGCGCTGAGTGGATCAAGTTTATGGGCTTAATGTTAAATAAAGAGCAACAAGCCGATTCCATATTTCGATTGGTCCAGCAGAATTATCTGCAGCTGCTTCAGTCAAGTCAGTCTCATGCTGTCCGACCGAAAGTTCTGACTGGTATTCCTTACAGTGGTACGTGGTACCTTCCGGGTCGGGGCAGTTACGCCGCGCAACTTTTTCAGGATTCCGGTTTTGATTATTCCTGGGATGGACAAGGCAATGACCCCATACTACCCATGTCATTTGAAACGGTTTTTCAACTTGGTTTAGAAGCTGATTATTGGATTGGAATTTCAAATATTCCAACTACCAAAAGTCTTCTTGCACTGGATGCGCGTTTCTCTGGCTTTAAATCTGTTGCCGAGGGAACTTTATGGACCTACGACCGCCGCTCTTTACCAACTGGTGGTAACGATTATTTTGAAACGGCAGGCGTACGTCCTGATCTTCTTTTAAACGATCTGATTACCATCCGTACTTCCGGAGATACCAGTAGGCTTTTCTTCTACCGGAGACTGCAGTAATGGGTAAACTATTTTCCGGCAGAATCGGCTTTTAATCGGTTCTCCCGATTAGCCAACGCCCAGGCTGTGTGAAATACCAGCTCTGTTCGTTTTTTTAAGATGTCAAACTCGATCTTGCTGACCTCATCACTAGGCTTGTGGTAATCCTCATGGATTCCATCAAAATAAAAAATGATGGGTATGTTGTTCTTGGCAAAATTCCAATGATCACTTCTATAATACAGTTGCTCCGGATGGTTCTGATCGTTGTAGGTATAGTCTAGGGTCAGCTTGGTGTATTGACTATTGATTTGTTCATGGAGCTGGTGTAGTTCCATGGATAGTTTATCTGAACCGATCGCGTACACATAATTTTTATCGCTTGCGTGATTTGGATCCGTTCTGCCGATCATATCGATGTTAAGATCAACGACAGTCTTTTGTAAGGAGAATATAGGATGGGTTACATACCACTCTGATCCAAATAATCCCTCTTCCTCACCGGTCACAGTCATGAATAGGATACTTCTCTTAGGTCCATGTCCTTGCTTTTTAGCTTCGGCAAAAGCTTCAGCTAACTGCATCACAGCCGAAGTTCCACTTCCGTCATCATCTGCTCCGTTGTTGACTTTATCGGGTCCATCGGGATTGGTTCCGATATGATCAAAATGTGCGGTAATGATTATGAATTCATCTTTTTTATCGGTGCCCTCCAGGTAACCAAGAACATTTTCGCTGGACACCTCTTTGGTAGCGTACGTTGCGCTCCAGTTGATTCGATTTTCTTTGATTTTTTTGAGTTGCTTCTTTTGTGCTGCTTCCTTTAGTTTTCCGAAGGAGGTTTTCACTAATTTTTCTGCCATAGCCGGACGTACTACAAAGGCATTCATACCGCCCGGTGAGGAGCCTGCCAGGGTTAGTGATCCGCGACCGAACCACTCCTTCATGGACACATTGAGTTGATCGAATTCCTGTTCGTTGCATTCTGGTGCGAGGACTATGGCTAAAGCACCCTTATCTTTTAAGGCTTTAACCAAACGACCACTGGAAAAAATGGTTTCCATTTTTATATCCGGTAGTAGGACTACTGCCACCTTATTTTGAATGTCGACTTGAGTTAGCTCTTCGTTAGTTCCCATTCCGACGAATACCGCAGGAGCACTTTGAATCCCGTCGGTTTTCAAAATCGCCGGCAGAAAGAAGTCTTTGAAGTTTTCAAATCGATCGTTGCCAGACTGGATGTAGGTTTCTCCGGGCGTGGTTTGCATGAGGGGCACATGCTGTTGGTAGGCGCCATTAACTGGTCCCGATAATCCAATTTCCCTGAAGTGGTGCTCAATAAAGGCTGCCGCCATTTTCTGGCCTCTGGTTCCGGTCATTCGGCCTTCAAGGGCATCTGAAGCAAGAATGGTGAGTTTATCCCGAAGGCCTTCCTCCGTAATCAGCGTTGCAAATCGGGCTGCCTGATCGACCTGCTGGCCAATGGCCGTCAGTACAATAACGAATACGGCTGTGAATGAAATAAAATGTTTTCGTGTGATTTTCATGAGCGGATAATTAATAGATGGGTCTGAGATTTTTTTGAATTTCTTCCAGCAATTTCAACTGATTGCCTGCCCGGACAAGATTTTGTTCGGGATAATGAATTTGATAATAAATATTTCCATTGAGGTAATCGGCTAAAAACCGAATGGCCATAATGTAGGTCATCATCATACCGGCGAACGGAATGGC
The DNA here is from genome assembly GCA_049423005.1 of Cyclobacteriaceae bacterium. Taxonomy (GTDB): domain Bacteria; phylum Bacteroidota; class Bacteroidia; order Cytophagales; family Cyclobacteriaceae; genus ELB16-189. Next base: position 11,120 of record JBMSPY010000017.1, on the reverse strand, counting down.
CTTTTTTTCCTCGGATGATAAACACGAATGCATTTCAGAAAGATAACCCTCTAGCAGAGCTTCGTAAAAACCATTTCGAAAACAAATCTTTGAGGTATCTTTTTCTTCTTCACTCACAGGACTTACAAATGTTCTGATCATATCGCCCAGATCATAAATGTAGAATCCCTGCATTAGGGTATCCAGATCGATTACACAAAGTGCCTTTTCTGTTGTATTATCGAAAAGAATATTATTGATTTTGGTGTCGTTGTGGACAATTCGTTCCCTTAAAATTCCCTTTTGGATAAGTTTCTGGTATTCATCAGCTAAAAATCCAAAGTGGAAAGCTTGTTCGATGACTTGTGTTGCCGAGGATCTGGTTTCTTCTTTTGATTGTGAGAAGGCCTCCTGAAGTTGTTGGAATCGCCATGCCAGATTATGAAAATCCGGAATGGTAGGTTCGAAACCTTCAGTTGAAATTCCATCCAGATTTCGTGTTAACAAACCAAACCCCTTCGCAGCTTCAAAAGCCTGTCGGGTATCGGTGAGTTCATTTAAGGTGTAGCTTCCGGCGATGTAGGGAAATAATCTCCAAGGAGTTCCCTCCATATCGAAAGCCATTTCTTCTTGTTGGCTTGTTTTAATCGGCGAAAGAAACAGATAGTCCTTGAAATGATTCTTCAAGTAATCAGCGGCTAGTCTGATGTTTTTAGCTACGCGTTCGGGTTTTTTAAAAACAGCTGTATTGATGCATTGAAGGACAAAAGATGGATTACCGGAAATGAGAAAGGTATGATTGATGTGTCCGGATCCGATCCGCTCAACCTTGAAGTCAGCTGCATTTAATCCAAACTGATTCAGGATAGAAGGAATTCTTTCGCTTATTTCCATAATTGCTCCGGATATTTTCCGGATTTCACCAGCGCCTGAATGCTTTGTCGGACACTTTCCTTATCCTGTTGGTAAGTCACTCCAAACCAGGTATCGCCTCCGGGTATGATGTGAACCTTACCCAATCGTTGTTCAATCATGGAGGTCACCATCAGTGCGATGTAGTATTCGGATTTAGGATTTTGAAAGTTTTCTTCTAGAAACTTAGTGAACAATGATTCGCATAATTCGAATGCAGAAGGAAGAAATCCCCAACAGTTCATGGAAACGGGTGCATCGGGATCCAGAACTCTGTTACCCTCTGCACTCTTAGAAATGATTTGTCCGTTTTCTTTTTCGATCGTAGTTAATTCGGTAAGTGTAGTGAGCAGATTATCCGGCGTACGCTCGGCATAGCCTCTGGATACACTTCCGTGTTCCGATAGCACATCTTTGAGTTTATAGCCTACCATGCAGTGGTTGCCTTCTTCTGCACTGTTTAAGAAGGATGCCAAAGAGTCGAAGGCCTGGTATCCATAAAAATCATCGGCGTTAATCACTGCAAAGGGTTCGTTAATTACTTCTTTGCCACACAGCATGGCGTGAGTTGTTCCCCAGGGCTTGGTGCGTTGTGGTGCTCCAAATTTTGCTGGAACGAATTTTTCCAGCGATTGAATGACAAAATGTACTTCTGCTTTCCCTTGAAGCTTGGGAAGAAAGATTTCCTGAACGGTTTGCCGGATCTCCTCTCGAACTACAAAAACAAATTTGGTGAATCCTGCTTTCAGTGCGTCATGGAGAGAGTAATCCATGATTGTCTCACCATTGGGTCCAAAACCGTCTATCTGTTTGATGCCTCCGTAACGACTGCCCATTCCGGCAGCCATGATCAATAAGGCTAATTTGCGCTGGTTGTTCACGCTGTGTGAAGATTAATGTAAAGGGAGTTTTTTTATTGCTGCAAAAATAGGACTTTAGATGGATTGATAAACCCCTATGACCACAAACCACCAATCACCTGCACAGTACCGGATCTCCATAACAATTATTGGAATCTTGTTTTTCATTTTTGGTTTCGTAACCTGGGTGAACGGAACCCTCATTCCTTACCTGAAAATTGCCTGTGAACTGGAATCTGAGTTTCAGTCTTTTTTGGTAGTAACGGCTTTTTTTATTGCCTATACCGTAATGGCGATACCCTCTTCGAGCGTTCTTTCGCGAGTCGGGTACAAAAAAGGAATGTCACTTGGTCTCTTTATCATGGCTGCCGGGGCAGGTTTATTCATTCCTGCAGCTCAGTCTCGGGACTTTAATATGTTTCTTGGAGGACTCTTCATCATTGGAACAGGCTTGGCCTTATTGCAAACGGCCTCCAATCCATACGTATCAATTATAGGACCCATTGAAAGTGCGGCATCCAGAATTAGTATCATGGGTATTAGCAACAAATTTGCCGGAATCATTGCCGGTTTGATTTTTGGTGCTATTGCATTAAGTGATGTTGATGGACTTGAGGCCCGATTGGCCACTATGGATGCTGCAACAAAAGCGGCTGAGCTCGATGCTTTGGCGGCCCGTGTAATCAACCCGTATATCATCATTACGGTGGTATTGGTTATTCTTGGTATCGGTGTTTTATTTTCACCACTGCCTGATATCAATGACGAAGCGGACGATACCACAAGTTCAGAGTCCAATGGAAAGACTAGTATTTTTCAATTCCCACATTTATTCCTCGGTGTTTTGGCCATCTTTTGTTACGTAGGTGTTGAGGTTATGGCCGGTGACACCATCATCAGTTATGGAAAGGCCCTAGGTATTGAATTGTCAACTGCTCGGTACTTCACCTCAGCCACTTTAACCTTTATGGTACTTGGTTATATCGTCGGCGTTTTTGCGATTCCCAAATACCTCTCGCAGGAAATGGCTCTTAAAGTAACTGCTATTATGGGGGTTGTATTCACTATAGCTGCTGTACTTTTACCTGGTTATTATTCTGTTGCTTCTATCGCTTTATTGGGTCTAGCCAATTCACTGATATGGCCAGCAATTTTTCCGCTGGGCATTGAGGGACTTGGAAAGTTCACCAAGACAGGTTCAGCATTGCTCATAATGGGTATTGCTGGAGGCGCCATACTTCCATTGGTATATGGAAAACTTGCTGAGATTATAGGTAATCAGCAAGCGTATCTCCTCATGCTGCCGTGCTATATCTACATCCTGTACTTTGCCATCAAAGGCCATCGGGTGGGTCGAGCTTAGCGGTGATGTATTTCAGAAGTTGTTCGTTGTTAAACTACACCCTTGCTTGCTTCTTTCTGGCAACTCTTTTTACGGCATGTACTCCAGAGCAGACTTTTGTTGCGAAGGATCTTACGTCGGAAGGATTGTTCTCTTCTAATATAGAAGGGCCAGTTTGGAGGGATAGTTGCTGGTTTGTTGTCAATTTTGGTAAGGACGGAACCATTGGTACGGTAAACGAGACAGGTGAAGCATCTCTATTGATTGAGCTACCTGCAGGTAGTAATGCCAACGCCATCAAATTTGATTCGAAAGGATGGATGCTTTTGGCTGATTGGCCGATGCACAATATTCTTAGAGTCCATGTTCCGAAACGTAAGGTGACTGTCTTGGTTCACGACTCAACGTTTCATCAACCCAATGATCTTGATATCACTTCAACCGATCGGATATATGCTTCTGATCCGGACTGGAAGAATGAGACCGGACGAATCTGGATGGTTGAGCCATCAGGACAGGCCATAATTGCTAAGGATAGCATGGGTACCACAAACGGCATTACTCTGGATCCCTCCGAAAAAATTCTCTATGTGAATGAAAGTGTCCAGCGACGGATTTGGGCTTTTGATGTTAATGAGACCGGTCAATTGTCCGGTCAGCGGTTATTTGCCTCATTTGATGATTTTGGCTTGGATGGCATGAAGTGCGACCGGGTTGGAAACCTATATGTAGCCCGCCACGGCAAAGGCACCATTTGCATTTTCTCCCCAGATGGGAAGCTCGTTCGGGAAATTCAACTGAAGGGCAAAAAGCCTAGTAATCTGGCGTTCGGTGGAAAAGATGGTAAGACCTGTATCGTAACCATGCAAGACCGGGGATCAATTGAATTTTTCAGAACCGATATTCCCGGAAAAGGATTTTAGCGAATTCTTTTTTCTATTTCCTGAATGAGAAAGCGCTCGCGCTCCTCATAATTTCCTCTAACCCAGGTGTAGGGTATGGCCCTTGAATCAAGTTCTTTTTTAAACTTTTCAAGCATAGCGGGTCTTTGATCTTTTAGATCGCGCATTCCGTCCGAAATCCAGGGAACATCGATATCAAAAAGAAAATAGTGGTCGTAAAGAATTTCCTTTTCAAGGTCATCCAGTTCGATAGGAGCCTCGCCAAGATACTGGTTTGAATAAATTCGTGTGGTCAGAATATCTGTATCACAAATCAGGAACCGATTGGCTTTAGGTATGAATTCCTTCACGCGTTGATTTTGTGCCTTAGCGATTTTACGAATATCATCAAGGGTAAATTGGTTTGAGGTTACGATCTCACGTGCTACCTCCGGAACAAATAAGGTCTGGAAGTGAACAGCCAGTTTTTTAGCTAAGGTCGATTTACCTGTACTTTCCGGTCCGTAGAAACAAATTAGAATCACCTTGTTATCCTTCTGATTTGAAGTCATGATACCGATTGATAACTTCTGTAGATTCTTAACCAATTCAGGTAACCAGCTAAAGCCAGGAAGCAAAACACCAGATATTCCAGTGATAGAAATAAAATTCCTTTTTGAAAATAGAGCACCGTTGCAACAACATCAGCTAAAATCCATAAAATCCAACATTCTGCCTTCTTTTGAAGCATCCAATATTGTGCGGCAATACTGGTGATGGTTACGAAGGAATCTGCAAATGGAAAGGCACTTGGAAGATTAAATAAAGCCGGTATCCATTGGTGAAGTCGTGCAGCGGCCATTCCCATAAGTACTGTTCCAAGCAGAACTATTCCAGCTGTGAATAATCGAATGGATTTACTTTGAAAACTTACTTTAAGTTCGAACTTACTATCGGCTTCCTCCGTAGTTGGATTTTTCCAACGCCACCATCCTGCCACATTAGTTATGAAGAAGAAAACCTGCAGAAACATATCTGGATATAACTGAACCTGGTAGAACAGAAAAAAAAGCAGTACGACATTAATCAACCCAATCGGCCAGCTCAGGGCATGTCCGCGGGCTGCGAGCCAAACAGCTACCAATCCGGCAAGTGTTCCGAAAAATTCGACATAGCTCATTCCGTAACCCAATACGTGGATAAAGACCTGATCTATGTCGAGGAAGTGCTCAACCACTAATTTGAGAATTAGGGATTACGCCAAAGTCGGGCTAAATCCGTTTCTGCCGCAATAAATCCAAATGAATAGGTTGATGAGCCTGAAGTAACTTTTCTGAAAATAGTCCAGGCTTTATCCGGTTCACCGGTGTAATAGTACCAATTGCCAACACCGTAGCCCTGTGTGGCAATTGTTAGGGCTGCATCGCGGTCATCACCACGTGTAGAAAGTAAGGAGTCAGGAGAAATTTTGCCTTGATACATCTGCAGTCGTTTGTAATAGGCATCATTCTCAATAATGTTCATGGAGTCGTAGATGGAAGCAAGAATGGCTTTAGCTGATTTCTGATCGTTCATTCTACGGTAAATCATGTATAGCCAGTCAGCACTCGCCACATACAAATCATCATTATCGGAGAGTTTCAGGCATTCTTTAAAGGCATCTTCTGCCATGGCAAATTGTCCAATTAAATAATAGCCAAGTCCAAGATGGTAGTAAACGTTGTACTGGTAGGTGGATAATGGTTTGTTTAGCTTATTGGGAATTCCATCTGGCTCAATTTCAAGGGGTGCACCAGCCATTAGCTTTTTGGCTTGTGTCAGGTCACGGATAGCTAATGCAAATTCCCGGGTCGAAATAAACCGGTGGCCGCGAAACCGATATAATTTCCAGGAGTTTGGATATTGAATAATTCCGGCCGTAAAAATATCTATGGCTTCCTGCATGCGGTTGACATAACCTAGCCGTCGGCCATACCAGATAAAATTTTCTTCTGACGAATCTTTCTCTAAAGCGGCTTGTGCCAGTAATACATTACTGTCCGCGGCCGACAATACCGGAATCGTGTCTGCAGCTGCCTGTTCACCTCCGTCTTTATTCCCAGATCCGGTACAAGCAGCCAGAAGTCCAACCATTATTGCTAGTAGAATGCCGAACAGATGCTTCATCTTTATAAGTAGATTTTCACTTCAATTAATAAAATATCAGTCAATACCTGGTTGCTTCAGAACAAACCCAGCCTTCACTTTTTCTTCGTCTACAATTTTTTTGACGTCAGCTAGTAGCTTTTTGGAATCATAGACAATTCCATCCTTAATCGTATACTTAACGCCTCCAACGCGTTTTACTGAATTATCGTCCATTAATTTAATGGCTCCAGTTCCATAAAGTACCTGAAGATTTTCCAGTGGGTTTTGATCAACGACTACAAAGTCTGCCAATTTTCCGATCTCTACGGAGCCTAAATCTTTATCCAGGCCAAGGGCTTGAGCTCCATAGAGTGTTGCAGACCGGATTACCTCCAATGGGTGAAATCCGGCTTCTCTCAGCAGCTCAAGTTCGCGGATGTAGCCAAATCCGTAAAGCTGGAAAATGAAGGCATTGTCTGAGCCGGCTGTAACGCGGCCACCGCGATTTTTATATTCATTTACGAAGGTCATCCACAGTCTGAAATTTTCTTTCCAAGCCACCTCTTGCTCTGTTCCCCAAGAAAACCAAAAAGATCCGTGCGCGATCCTGCTGGGCTGATAGAAGGCCCACAGTTGAGGAAGCGTGTATGTTTCATGCCATTCCTGACGACGCGCCTTGTGCAGGTCGCGTGTAGCTTCATAGGTATCGAATGTAGGATCAAGTGTAAAATCAAGTTTGAGCAAAGTGTCCATTACCGCATTCCATTTTGGAGTGAACGGGGCTGCAGCTTGTTTCCACAGACGGCCTGCTTCCTCAAAGCGATGTTGTTCATTCGCGTAATTGTAATTCAATGGATAATTCTGGATACTGGATTCCATTAACATGGCTTCCGGTAATCCATACCAGTGTTCCATGGTAGTTAGACCTGCGGAAGCTGACTGTACGACATTCCAGCGGGCTACACCCAACTGGGCGTGGTGACACGCCGAACGCAATCCGAGTCGTTTATTTTCGCGCAAGGCCGCATCCATAATTTCAGGGGCTGCTCCAAAAAACTTAATTCCATCTGCGCCTTTCATTTTATTCTCATTCACCCATGCTTTAGCTTGTTCGGCATTGCGAATCGGCTCTTTTGCTCCTGAACCAAACGTAACGTATGCCTTAATCCGTGGCGCTGTGATGAGGTTCTTTTCACTCTTTCCTTTTTGGTCAAGGACCCAATCTAACCCATTGCCAGAGCCCGGATCACGGATGGTGGTGATTCCATGGGCCATCCATAATTTGAAAACATATTCTGCGATTGGTGCTTGCCCACCACCAATGTGACCGTGCATGTCTACAAAACCAGGAAGTAAGTACATACCTTCACAATCAATTTCCTTTCCTCCGGGTTCAAGTTTCACGCGATTTGAACCACTGGCCATTCCAGGTGTTGGCAATCCGACAGCAGCAATATTTACGATTCGATTGCCTTTAACAACAATATCAACTGGTCCTACAGGCGGTGCTCCTGTTCCGTCAATAAGGGTAACACCACGAATAATCAATTGGGTGTAAGGGCCGTCTCCCTCTTTTACTTCAGGAGCTTTTTTTACCCGCTCCTGTCCGAAAGATGGAGCGCAGAAAAACAGGGCAATTAGGATTAAAACTGATGTGCTTTTCATCGTTATAGGATTTAGGATGTAGTTAACCTGCCTGAGAGCAGGGTGGAAGTTAATCAAAAATCAAGGTCGGAAAAGAGGCTTTTGTAAAAGCGGGGATCAGAAAAGGCGAACGTCCCGAATAATTTCCGGGGTAACGTTATAAAACTCCTTATGGATATTAAACGGCGGCTCACCATTTAAATCCCTGGGCCTGTAACTGCCATCTTCCTGCATCATGTAGCAGTTTACGTTGTCCTTGAGGTTGTATCGCAAAACGTTCATGGCCTGACGCACCAGATTTTCTTGCTCCAGCAGGAAGAGAGATTCCACCCGTCTGTCAAAACTGCGAACCATTGCATCGGCACTGCCAATGTATATCTTTGGTTGACCTGCATTGTGGAAATAATAAATCCGGGAGTGCTCGAGGTATTCACCCACAATGGAGTACACTTCGATATTGTCGCTCAGACCTTTTCTTCCCGGGCGCAGGCAACACATTCCACGAATAACCAATTTTACCGACACGCCTGCCTGACTGGCCTCATACAAGGCATCGATGAATTCCTTATCCTGAAGCGAATTCATCTTAATGACGATACCCGATGGTGTGCCTTCCTGGGCATGGCGGGCTTCACGCTGAATCAGATTGATCAGTTGAATCCGCATATCCCGCGGAGAGGTAATTAAATTTTGGTAGGATGATGGTTGAGAGTGACCAGTAATGACGTTGAAAAATTCAGAGACGTCATTGGCATACTTCTCATTCGTAGTTAGTAGACCAATGTCGGTGTAAAGTCGAGCAGTGGTTTCGTTGTAATTTCCGCTGGAAAGGTGAACATAACGGTAAACGCGATCGGGCTCTTTTCTAACAATCAGCGGTAGTTTGGTATGGGTCTTTAAATTACCGACGCCATAGATTACAAAGCAGCCAGCGCGCTGCAGCCGCTGAGCTTCACGCAAATTATTTTCTTCATCAAACCGCGCCTTCACCTCAAACAGAACAGATACATGCTTTCCATTTTCGGCCGCGCGTAATAAGGCTGCGGTAACTCTGGATTCCTTGGCTACCCGATACAACGTGATTTTTATCGACAGAACATAAGGATCATCCACCGACTTCTCCAATAACTCCAGAACGGGCTCCATGGAGTTGTACGGATGTTGGATGAGGATGTCTCTTTCTTTAAGGACTTCAAAGAGATCGCGGGTGCCCATTTCCGGAAAGGTTACCGGTTTTACCGGCGGAGGTACAACAGCTCTTTTGCTTCTGAATTCCTTGTGACCAATTATTTGGTGTAATCCGGTAAAATCAAAGATACTTTCGGAGCGGATGGTAAAAATATTTTCCTCCGTCAGATCCCATTGAATTTTCAGGAGGCTGAGCAACCACGGATCAGGGTTTTCCTGCAGTTCCAGGCGCACCACTCTTCCAGTTCTACGCGTTTGAAGCTTACGCTTCAGTTCCTGAAGAAAATTAGATTCAATATCCTCACTTTCTTCGAGTGTAAAATCACCATTTCGGTTGATGCGTAGCAGGGTTGTACTTATGATCTCAATGTTTCGGAAAAGGTGATGAATATTTTTCCGAATAATTTCCTCAATAGGCACAAAGGAGAGGGTTCCGTCAACTTGAAGCAGCTCAAAAAATCTACTCAGATTACTCGGAATCTGAATGAAGGAGGCCTTGTTTTGTGGTCCAGTCTCCGTATGAGCCTTGGTAACCACGCCATAGATGAGCCTATTGTTTTTAAGGATTGGAAAGGTGTGGTAGTTATCAAAGACCATCGGGGTGAGCATCGGAAAGATAGTCTTGAGGAAATACTGATCAACCAGGGTAGCATCACCGACAGATAGATCTTCATAGCGACAAATTCTAAAACCGGATTTTTCGAAAAGTGGTTTTAACTTGTCAACGTAGTGGGACTGCTGGTCGTTGGTAAAGCGGTGAATCTCGGCTAATAAAAGTTTGCGAAAAGGTATTTCCCGAAGACCACTATAATCAAAACGCTCTTTTCCGTAATCAATGTAGTTGTACAAGCTTCCCAATCGAATGGTGCAAAATTCATCCAGATTAGAAGCCGTGATGGCTAAAAACTTGAGTCGGTCAAAAACACTTCGGTCCAGGTGTCTGGCCTGATCCAATACACGGTAATTGAATTGAAGCCATGACAGGTCTCTGCTGATGTAATCACTTAAACGGACCTGATCGGTAGTGTTTATCTGATTCTCAAGAGATCCATTTTTCTCCATGGGTAATCTGCTCAGATATCTATTTTAGCGTAACGTGCATTTTTTTCAATAAAGTCCCGGCGCGGCGCAACTTCGTCCCCCATCAGCATAGAAAACAATCGGTCGGCCTCAGCAGCAGATTCGATGGTTACTCGCTTTAGCGTTCTGCGGGCAGGATCCATTGTAGTGCTCCAAAGTTGTTCTGGATTCATTTCGCCAAGACCTTTATACCGTTGAACATTGACGGAATCTTCTTTACCGTCCTTGGCTAACTCTTTCACAATTCGGTCACGTTCTTCTTCTGTCCAGCAGTATTTTTCCTCTTTACCTTTTTTAAGCAGATAAAGTGGTGGAAGAGCGATGTAGACATATCCACGCTCGATCAGATCCCGCATATAGCGAAAGAAGAATGTCAGTATAAGAGTTCGGATGTGACTACCATCGACATCTGCGTCGGTCATAATTACCACCTTATGATAGCGGAGTTTTTCAAGATTTAAAGCTTTACTGTCCTCAGCAGTACCGAAGCTTACACCGAGGGCGGTAATGATGTTTTTGATCTCTTCGTTTTCATAGATTTTATGCTCCTGCGCTTTTTCAACATTTAGAATTTTTCCTCGTAGCGGGAGAATAGCTTGGAAATTGCGGTCACGTCCTTGTTTCGCAGACCCACCTGCAGAGTCGCCCTCTACAAGATAGAGTTCGGAAATGGTGGCGTCACCGCTTGCGCAATCGGCCAGTTTGCCCGGAAGTCCTGTTCCCGAAAGAACATTTTTGCGCTGAACCATTTCGCGCGCTTTGCGTGCAGCTACGCGTGCCTGTGCAGCGAGTATAACCTTACTGACAATAAGTTTGGCTTCTTTTGGATTTTCTTCGAGGAAATTTTGAAGTGCCTCACCAACGGCTGTATCAACAGCCCCCATAGCCTCTGTGTTACCTAATTTGGTTTTGGTTTGCCCTTCGAATTGCGGCTCTGCAACTTTAACAGAGATAATGGCTGTTAGTCCTTCCCGAAAATCGTCACCACTGATTTCTACTTTAGCTTTTTCTAGTAGGCCTGATTTATCGGCATAGTTTTTTAATGTACGGGTAAGCGCCCGGCGAAATCCGGCAACGTGTGTTCCGCCTTCATGTGTATTAATGTTA
>JBMSPY010000016.1:0-15878 GCA_049423005.1 Cyclobacteriaceae bacterium | reverse complement strand
AGCGCAGACTAGCATACATTTTCTCAGCCTCTGTGATTCTGATCGGTGTTGCGTTGGTTGCAGTGAGAGGGTTGAACCTTGGTGTGGACTTCCGCGGTGGACGCTCTTATGTGGTATCTTTTACCAGACCAGTTGATGCGACTTCTATGCGTAACTCCTTGAGTGATGCCTTTCAAGGTAAAGGCACTGAGGTTAAAAACTATGGAAGCAGCCGGGTTGTCAGGGTTACTACTTCTTACCTTATTGATGATGAATCTGATGGCGCAGATGAAAAGGTAAAAACAGCACTGATTGATGGTGTGAAAAAGTATACTAATCTTGACTTTACAGATAACGATCGGAATCTTAATGATAAAAATTTCACCATCTCCTCTTCAACCAAGGTAGGTGCTACAATTGCTGATGACATCAAGGATTCAGCTTTTGAAGCGGCTCTGTTTAGTATCATCGGCATCTTCCTGTACATTTTATTCCGTTTCCGTAAGATCGAGTTCAGTGCCGGTGCTATTATTGCGTTGATCCACGATACACTTTTTGTATTCTCTGCCTTTGCCATTGCCGATGTGCTTGGCTTCTCCTTCGAAATTGATCAAGTGTTTGTTGCTGCCGTGTTGACCATTATAGGTTACTCCATCAACGATACAGTTATCATTTTCGACCGAATAAGGGAATATGTAAACTATGGATCTACTAAGGATGAGATTGTTCTATTTAACTCAGCTATTAACAATACACTTAGCAGAACGCTAATTACTTCGGGCACTACCCTAATTGTGGTTCTCATACTGCTTTTCTTTGGTGGTGAAGTATTACGCGGATTCTCGTTTGCCTTGTTTGTAGGTATTGTAATCGGAACATATTCTTCTGTATTTATTGCTGCTCCAGTAGTGATTGACTTCAATCGTCGTAAGGCAGCTGTAAAGGCTTAAGCATACAAAAATTATTGTTTGAAGACCGGGGCCTTTGGCCTCGGTCTTTTTTTTAATCGGATCAACCTTTATCTTGGCTGATCGCATTTAGTGATACATAATAATCATGCACATTTTGCTGATTGAAGATGAGATCAAGACGGCTCAGTTCCTGAAACAAGGACTGGAGGAAAAAGGTTTTGAGGTTGATATTGCGGTTGACGGAAGGTCCGGAAGAGAGATGTATGACCGCAATACGCACGATTTGGTCATTACGGATCTTGTTCTTCCCGGTATGGATGGGAAGGCCATTTGCCGCTCTATCCGCGCGTCGGGTTCACCAGTACCAGTATTGATGCTTACGGCCTTAGGAACTACAGAAGATGTCGTTTCTGGATTAGAGAGTGGTGCAGACGACTACCTTATTAAGCCCTTTGCATTTGAGGAGCTTGTGGCACGTGTGCGAACCCTCATTCGACGGCACAAGCGACCAACGGAAGATTTGCTTATGGTGGGAGATCTCCTCATGGATACCAATAGTAAAAAGGTAACTCGTGCCGGAAAGGCCATTAACCTGACGGCAAAAGAAATGGATCTATTGAAATTTTTTATGCAGAATCGCAATAAGGTCCTTTCTAAAAGCGAGCTGGCTCTGAATGTGTGGAAAATCGACTTCGAGACCGGCACTAATATGGTGGAGGTCTATGTGAATTACCTCAGAAAAAAAATTGACTTTGAATTTTCACCCCGACTGATTGTTACCCATTTTGGAATAGGTTATGAAATGCGGGATCCTGAAGAAAAGACAGCATGAAGATCCGGGAACGTCTCAGTCTTCAATTTTCCATGCTGGCGTGTGCACTTTTATTTATCGCTGCTTTAATCCTGTATTTTTTTGCCAGCGAATCGGCTGAAAATTATTTTGATAATGTCCTACGTCTTCAAGTACGGACAACTTTTTCCTTGTGGAATAATGTAGCAAAGCGTAATTCTGCTGAGTTATTATTGATTGACCGTAACCGACAAGATCGCCTTCCTGGTGAAAAGAAGGTTATCATGGATGTCACTGGAGCGATACTTTACAATAGCAATGATTCTGTTTCCCTTCCTTCCTTAGAGCCTTATTTGACCGATTTGGATAAGACTGATGGTATTGCTTTTGATTATGGAGATCATAGAGTAGTGGGATTGAAAATGTTATCGGATTCGAAGGAAGTCTTTTACATTTTCACCTGGGCTCGCCCAGATGCCAATACAACCTGGTTGCAGCAACTTCGATTTTTAATGGTTAGTATTTTTGTTATGATGGTGGCCATCATTGCTCTAACTGGTTGGGTATTTTCGTACCGAGCACTTGAACCAATTAAGAAAACAATTCAGGACATTCAATCCATACCGGCTGAGGACCTTAAGGGGCGATTAACCGGAGGCGACAGTAAGGATGAAATAGGTGAATTGGTTCGGATTTTTAATGACTTGCTTGCTCGAATCGAAAATGCTGTTTACCTGCAAAAAACTTTTGTGGCTAATGTTTCTCATGAATTAAAAAATCCGGCTACAAAAATCATGTCCCAAATTGAAGTGACCTTGCTACGTGACCGGGATTCGGCTGTTTATCGGGAGACGTTAAAATCTATTCTTGATGATATCCGGGAAATGAATCTCCTAACCCGAAGTCTTCTTGACCTCTCCATGGTTCGCCATGATCCCAGTAGCTACAATTTTATGCCAGTCCGGATTGATGAAATACTCTGGGAAGTCCGAGATCGAGTTCAGTCTTTGCCGCCAGGTTACCGTGTTGATTTTGCTATTTTATCAGCCCCGGAAGATGAAAATCAATTGACCGTTTCTGGAAATCCATATTTGCTTCGGACAGCTTTTGAAAATCTTGTTGAGAACGCAGGAAAATATTCGGAGGATAAATTTATTGATCTGGTCATGAACTGCTCAGCCACTTCCATCGAAGTAGTCATTTCCAATCAGGGTCCTGGAATTCCTTCCGACAAACTCCCAAATATTTTTGATTTTGGAATGCGGGTTGACCAGGTGAAATCCACTACGGGTTACGGTATTGGTCTGCCACTTGCGCAACGCATACTGAAAATTCATAATGCATCGATCCGAATCGAATCAGATCCTGGTATTGTTACCCGCGTTTTGGTAGCATTTGAATTCTAATTCTTTTCTAATTTTTTCAATTGGCTCCGCTAAAAGCCTGTTTTTAAAATTGCAAAGGTTATGTGAGCGGACCTTTCATGGTTACGTTTCTGATTGTTTGCAAAAGGGCGGTCTCCGCCCTTTTGTTATTTTATCGGATTATAAATGAAAGGGCTTACCATCTGTCAGAATTTCCTGTTTTATTGGATCAAAGATGGCTCGGGAACCGCTGCGCACGGCTGCAGTGGTCATGATGCAGGCCACGGAATGAGAATACCCTGCTTCTGCCGGTGCATTGGGTTGTTTACGTGAACGCACGCACTCCATCCAATTTCTCATATGTGCTGTGGTTAAATAATCGCCCCCGGTATTAGCGGCAGCTTCTAGTTTGGCTACTTGACCTAGATCCGGCTCCTTCAGAATGTTTGACTTCATCTGCATGGCATTGGCGAAATCTTCTGTCAGCCCTCCGGCTCCGGTTACTTTATTCGTATTTAGATTCATTTCTCCGCCATTGGAAAAATAAATCTCTTTTGGATTTTCATCTCCGTTGTGCATGCGTGAGGCAAAGGTTACTTGAAATCCGCTTTTGGAATCATTGATCGGTCCATAATCAAATACGGCTGTAATGGTGTCCCAATTTTCCCGACCATCTTTCCACCAGTAAACCCCTCCATTGGCTACCACGCTCCTGGGATGATCCAGTCCGGTGAACCAATGAACGGTATCGATCTGATGGCTCATCCATTGTCCGGGCAAACCGGATGAGTAAGGCCAAAACAATCGAAACTCTAAATGTTTTCGTGCGTTAAATGGCTCGAAAGGTCGATTTAATAAATAACGCTTCCAATCGGTGTCGGACTCCTGCATTCTTTTTACAGCCTCAATCCGACGCCAGCGACCAGGTTGATTTACATTCCAGGTAAGTTCCACCATTGTTACTGGTCCAAATTTTCCGGATTGAACAAAATCTGCAGCAGCCTTGTAGTTCATGCCACTCCTTCGCTGTGAGCCAACCTGAACAATTTTTCCTGTTTCGCGCACCGCCTTTAAGGCTGCCCGATTATCCTCCATTGTTTCGGCAAATGGCTTTTCAACATACGCATCCCTTCCGGCCCGAACCGCTTCAATCAAATGCAAGGCATGTTGAAAATCTGCAGTACTGATGATAACGGCATCGGTATTTTTTGCCTCATAAAGGGCCTCATTGTTTGGGTAAATCGGAATCGAGGTTCCTGTTTTCTCTTTAAGAAAGGCCTGACCTTCTTCGCGACGAAGCCTCCAGATATCTGATAGACCAGTGAATTCAAAATTGAGTTCTTTGTTCAACGCTAAAAAACTGGGCAACAGTGAACTGCGAAAGCGATCAGAATATCCGATGATTCCGACCCGGATACGGTCGTTGGCACCGATAATTTTTCGATAAGAAGCGGCCGAAAACGCAGGACTGGCTAGTACTATACCAGCGGTACTTAAGGCAGTTTTGCGAATGAAATTTCTTCTGTTGGTTTTCATTTGACGTGAATTTGGGATGTTCAAGAACCTTCGATCACTAATCTACCAACTTTACCCAACACATTTTCTTAATTTGTTCCACCACTTTAAAAAATCTGATTTATGAAAAGAGCTCCGATCCTGTTTCTGGCTTTAATTTTGGTTGCCCTGAACGTAATCGCACAACCCAAAGCCGTTCAGGCTGGTCGTGCCTGGATTGCTCAGGAAGGCCATTCAATTCTATCGGAGTTTGGTCGCCTTCTTTCGATTCCAAATCATGCTTCTGACTCCGTAAACATTCGGAGAAATGCTGACCTGTTGGTTGATAACTTTAAAAAAAGAGGATTTCAAATGCAGCTGCTCGAATATCCGGGTTCTCCCCCTGTGGTTTTTGGAGAGCGCAAAGTGCCTGGAGCAACTCGAACATTATGTTTTTACGTTCATTACGACGGACAGCCGGTTGATCCTTCCTCTTGGTCGCACGCACCTTTCCAACCGGTACTTTACGATAAGGCTATGTATCAAGGAGGGCATCAGATCCCATTTCCAAAGCCCGGAGAACCTATTTCGGAGGAATGGCGCGTATATGCCCGATCCGCAAGTGACGACAAAGCTCCAATTATTGCCTTGATGGCTGCAATGGATGGTTTAAAAAATGCTGGTCTTGATTTTACTTCTAACATCAAGCTTTTTTTTGATGGTGAAGAAGAATCATCCTCACCGCATGTAAGTGCTATTCTCAAAAAATACAGCAACCTGTTTGAAGATGTTACAGCATGGATGTTGGTTGATGGTCCCGTTTTTCAAACAGGTGATCCTACATTGAAATTTGGTGGTCGTGGTGTAACGAGCATGGAGTTGATGGTTTATGGTCCTATCCGGCCGCTGCACTCTGGTCATTATGGAAATTATGCTCCCGTTCCTGGTCAGCTGTTAGCCAGTCTACTTCATTCGATGAAGGATGAAAACGGCAATGTAATCATCGAAGGATTTTACGATTCGGTGGAGCCAGTCTCTGCATTTGAATTGGAGCAACTTAAACGTGTCCCATCCATTGAGGAAGTTGTTAAAAAGGACCTGGCTTTAGGTTGGACCGAAGGTAATGGTCAGACGCTCTTTCAGAGACTCATGTTGCCCTCACTTACCATTCAGGGTTTGTCGAGCGGTAATGTTGGAAAATTGGCACGGAACGTCATCCCAGCTACGGCTACAGCCAATTTAGGCCTCAGACTTGTTAAGGGTAATGATCCGGAAAAAATGCTTGATTTAATCGAAGCACACATTCGAAAGCAAGGCTGGCATATTGTTTATCAGGAGCCGGATCGGGAAACCAGGATGCGCCACCCTAAAGTAGTGCGCGTTGAACGCGACCCTGACGGATTCCCTGCGGCTAAAGTAGCTATGGATCATCCGGATATTCTGCCAATCATCGAAGGCGTTCGTTCTTTTACCGGCGACCGTTTGGTCCTTCTTCCCAGTGAAGGAGGCTCCAATAATATTTTTACCGTCATCTTTGATGAGCTAAAGAAGCCAGGAATTTCAGTCAATATGGTAAACCATGACAACAACCAGCACGCTGAAGATGAAAATGTAAAAGTTGGTAATTTATGGTACGGGGTTGATCTGATGTCTGTGTTGTTTACGCTACCGCCGCCATCCATTCGAAAGAGTCGTAAAGGTTGAGATTCGATTCAGTAGATTTGCAGCGGATTATTCCGGCTAAAGGAAATGATGCTTTTGCAACGATTATATCTGGTGTATGCGCTGGCGTGGTTCTCCATTCTGTTTCTATTTTTTTTACCGTTTTTACTTATTCCCATTTTCTCACCCAAACACTTCCGACTTGTTGGAATTTTAAATCGCTGGTGGGCTTACGGATCTTTTACAGCCTGGTTACTTCCGTGGAAAATTGAGCTAAAAGGAAAAATCGATCCGAGCAAGCAATACATCTTTTGCCCAAATCATTTTTCCTACATCGATATTCCGGCAATGGCACTGAGTCCGTTCAATGCCATTTTTGTCGGTAAGCACGATATGGGTTCCATTCCTTTATTCGGTTTCATGTATTCCCGACTGCATATTTTGGTCGACCGATCAAATCGGTCCAGCAGATACGAGACCTATTTAAGGGGCGGAGAGGCTATCGATCAAGGAAAAAATTTAGTCATATTTCCAGAGGGGGGAATTTGGTCTACAAACCCGCCGGAACTCAGTCGTTTTAAAGACGGACCATTTCGGCTTTCGGTAGAAAAACAAATCCCTATCGTTCCAGTAACCTTACCAGACAACCATCATATTTTGATGGACAATCCGCTACGCTTGAAGCCAGGTCGTTTGAGATTGATTTTTCATGAACCCATATTACCGGCCTCTGATACTACGGATGAGGTGGATCGAATGAAAGAAAAGGTTTTTGCTGTTATTCAAAATGAATTAAATCATGTCTGTAGACCGTAAAACTTTAGATAAAATAGCCCACCTATCCCGGTTGGAAATAGACGAATCCAAAAAGGACAAAATTCTTGAAGACATGAATAAGCTCGTGGCTTTTGTTGACAGACTTAAGGAAGTAGATACTATGGGTGTCGAGCCTCTTGTGAATATGTCTTCGGAAATAAATGTAGTTCGTGAGGATCAGGTTTCTGGTGAAATAACCCCAGAAACGGCTGTGCAAAACGGCCCTGTGACAAACGGGAACTGGTTTAAGGTTCCCAAAGTGATCAAGTAATTATTTTTTAAAGAATCGAAACCACGCGTAAACGGGCACAATCAGCAGCAACATATACAGCGCGACATTTCCCCATTGTAGCCAGGCAATTAAGAGCAACACCAATAATAGATTGATCAGCAGACGCATCATTGTCGTGCTCATGCCTGCCTCATTATTTTTCGCAAGCTTTCGTGCACTTTTAAACGAGCCGGCCAATCGTGTCTTCACATCATCAGCTGTTATTTGTGCTGATTCCGGATCGGTCTCATACTTTATTCGGGTAAATCGCGCTTCTCGCTGCTCTTTTTGAGCGTCATAAAACCTCGGCTCAAAATTGAACTTCTGGTGACGGGGAATTCTGCCAAAAAGTGAGGGAAACTTGAACATACAATTGCTTTTAACTCCTCTAACTTCAAAAATAGGGACAAAATTCCCTAAATGTCTATTATTTTGAGGCATGCTCCGGTTAGGGATTTTCCCAGGCTTAATTTTTTCACTTCTGCTTACCTGCAGTGTAACGGGTCATGCTCAGTTAAATGCAAGCCAGTGGGCCGATAGTGTGCTGCGAAGAATGTCTGCAGAAGAAAAAGTCAGGCAAATGTTCATTCTACCGATAGCCCCTGATCAGGTAAACCCTAATTCTGGATTGATTGATAAGGTCCAATCTGTTCGCCCTGGAGGCCTTCTACTTACTGGTGGCGGTCCTGTTTCAACCGCACGTATGCTTAACCGACTTCAAAAGTCGACACCGGTACCTTATCTCGTAGCCCTTCAGGCAGAGTGGGGTATTGGTCAAACGCTTGATTCCATCAGCGATCTTCCTGTTCCAATTCTTCTGGGAGCCACATCCGATAGCCTTGCCTGGGTTACTGGCCGATTGACAGCCAGACAAATGAAATCAATTGGTGCCCATGTGAACCTTGGGCCAAATGCTGATTCTGATGTTCCTGGCGCATCGTCGTCGGTTGGCTACCGGTATTTCAGTGATGATCCTGAGCTTGTCACACAACGGACATCAGCATATGTGAAGGGTCTTCAACAAGATGGCTTGATGGCTGTGGTGCGTCACATTCCTGGAAAGGAAGAGCCATTGGAAAAAATTTATACGGCTACAGCTCAAACGCTTGCGGGTGATTCCTTGTCTTTTCTGCCCTTTGGTCAATTGTTAAAAAACGGTGCAGGAGGTATCAATACAGCCTATTTACATTATGTACTTTGGCAAAGAAATAAGGCTACTTCTGTTTCCCAATCCTCTGAATTTGTTTCGGAACTTCTGAGAAAAAAACTGAACTACCAGGGTTTGGTACTTACTGAAATTCCTTTTTTGCAAAACTTCTCTTCCAAAAGAAAAGGAGAGGTAGAGAAGCTGGCTTTTCAGACGGGCCATGACCTATTGATTGCTCCTTTAAATGCAGATGCTGCTGTTCGAAAAATTCTTCGTTTGGTTCGCAAAAATTCAATCTATGCCAAACAGCTTGATGCTTCCGTAAGGCGCATTTTGGAGGCTAAGTTTCGCTCTGGAGCGTATCTAAAAACTGCAGTTGATGGTCATTTAAATAGAGAGACTGGCATCCTAACCAATTTACTGAATCAATCTGTAGGGACTGCCTCCATCACCGTTTTAAAAAACGATCAGAACTTGCTGCCCATACGGAACCTGGACTCACGTCAGTTTCATCTGATTGATATGGGTGGATATTCGGATGAACTCAATCAATCGCTGAATCGGTTTATCTCTTTTCGAACTACAAAAATCACCTCTATTCAAGATACCGTTCGATTTAAAAGTGTGTCCCCACAAGATGTGACCTTACTTGCAATCACAGATCAATCCTTCACTATTCAAGGGCTCTCAGAATGGTTAAAAAAACTCTCCAAAAAATGCAATCTGGTTGTTTTGCATTCTGGTAATCCAGCTGTTGTTTCTTCATACGCTAATCTTCCGACGGTGGTGGAAGGATATTATCCATCACAAACAGAAAGATTTCTTCCACAACTGCTATTCGGAGCTCTTCCTGCCTCCGGGAAGATTCCTTTTCGAATAAATGGCTTTTTATCGGATGGATTGGCAACGGAATTCATCGAACGTTTATCAACCGGAATTCCTGAATCGGTGGAGATGTCGTCATTTGAATTAGAGGAGATAGATGCGATTGCTGAGGAAGCAATAAATTCCGGCGCTACACCAGGTTGCCGTGTGGTCATCGCTCGAAAAGGAAAAATAATTGTTAACCGATCCTACGGTTGGCACTCGTATGAAAAGAAGAGTCCTGTGACCGAAGAGTCGATTTATGATCTCGCTTCCGTAACAAAAGTAGCCGCTACTTTACAGGCTACCATGCACTTGTACGATAAGGGTCTTATTGACTTACAAAAGAAAGCCAGTCATTATTTACCGGAACTTCGGACATCCAATAAAAAGGATTTTTCACTCAAAGATATTCTTACCCACCAGTCCGGACTTTGGCCATACCTTCCTTTCTGGACAAGGACGATGAAGGATGGTCAGCTTTTACCAGAATTTTATGCGTCCACTAAATCACCGGATTACCCTTACGATGTATCCGAAGGTGTTTATGCTTCACGTGGAATTCGTGACAGCTTGTGGAATTGGATTATTGATGCCCGTGTAATTGAAAAAAAAGATCGAACACCCTTTGATTATCGGTATAGTGATATGGGATTCTACATTCTTCAGCATCTGGCTGAGACGATAACGGGTGAGCCATTGGAAAAATTCTTGGATGAATTTTTATACCGACCTCTGGGTGCCCAGACACTCGGGTTTCTTCCGCTAAATAAATTTTCTTCCCGAAGGATCGCTCCGACCGAAGATGATCGTGGTTTCAGAAAGTCGCTGCTCACTGGTTATGTTCACGACCAAGGTGCTGCCATGCATGGTGGCGTAGCTGGCCACGCTGGCTTGTTTAGCAACGCCACAGACCTCGCTAAGTTGGGTCAACTGTGGCTACGAAAGGGCTATTATGGCGGACAGTCGTACTTTAAGCCTGAAACATTTGATTTATTTACTTCGCGGCAGTTTACGAATAGTCGGAGAGGACTGGGTTGGGATAAGCCCTGGCCTGAGGACTCTGCTACGAGCCCCACTGGGTCATTGGCTTCCCCTAAGACTTTCGGACATACGGGCTTCACGGGGACCTGCATTTGGGTAGATCCTGACTATGATCTTGTTTATGTCTTTCTCTCGAATCGCGTACATCCGGATATGACCAATTCTAAATTACTGAATGCCAATATTCGAACCCGGATCCATGATGTTGCCTATAAGTCAATTCATGCATTTCAGGCCATTAAGCCGTGACTTTGCCCTGACTGGAAGGGTTTATTTTTAATTTTAACCGTAATTGCAGCTTCTTATTTAGGATCTCCTTTGATGAAACGAATCAAGATCGGAATTGTCTGTTACCCAACCTTCGGTGGAAGTGGTGTGGTGGCCACGGAGTTGGGTAAAGCCCTTGCCAAGGAGGGCCATGGCGTACATTTTATAACGTATTCCCAGCCATCTCGTCTTGATTTCTTAAGTGAAAATCTTTTTTACCATGAGGTAGATTTTCACACCTACCCATTATTTGAATATCCACCTTATGAACTGGCACTGGCCAGTAAAATGGTTGATGTGGTCAAGAATGAAAAATTGGACCTGCTTCATGTTCATTATGCCATTCCACACGCCTCTGCTGCATTTATGGCTAAGCAGATTCTTAAAACGCATGGCATAACCATTCCAGTAGTCACAACACTACATGGAACAGACATTACTTTGGTTGGTCGTGATCCTTCCTATGAGCCTGTTGTTACCTTCAGCATCAATCATTCAGATGGTGTCACGGCTGTATCCGATCACCTTCGTAAAGAAACTTTTGATTACTTCCCTGTTACCAGAGACATTGAGGTCATCCCAAACTTTGTTGATCTCGAAAAATTTAAGAAAAGCAAAAAGGACCACTTTAAGTCTGTGATTTGTCCGAAGGGCGAGATGCTGATCGTACATACCAGTAATTTTCGTCCGGTGAAACGGATACAGGATGTGATTCGTGTGTTTCACCAAATTGGTCAAAAAGTTCCATCAAAACTTTTGATGATTGGAGATGGCCCCGAACGACCAATGGCCGAAAGCCTGTGCCGCGAATTGGGCATCCAGGACTGCGTTCGGTTCTTGGGTAAGATGGAGGCTGTTGAAGAAGTACTATCTATTGCTGATTTATTCCTCATGCCTTCTGAAAAGGAGAGCTTTGGATTGGCTGCACTTGAAGCTATGGCTTGTGAGGTTCCTGTGATTTCATCTGATGCAGGTGGACTGCCGGAATTGAATGTGGAAGGCGTCACGGGTTACCTTCGTGCTGTTGGTGACGTGAACGGTATGGCGGACGCTGCTCTTAGATTGCTTCAATCTGGTCAACTGCCCCAGTTCCGAAAAAATGCCTTAGCCCGGGCAAAAGAATTTGAACTTTCTGTCGTTCTTCCCCGTTACGAATCGTATTACGAATCTGTAATTAAAAGTGTGACGGCCGGCTAATCCATCGGCCTGCGTGTTATGAAGGGTTTCAGATTTACTGGTTATCAACCTCCTGAAAAAAAGGAAAAAAGTGATTTTGAACGATTGCTCAAAATTTTCATGGAGCTTATGCTCATTACTTCTGGCAATGTATCAGAGGCACTTAAGTGGTTAACCGATGTCGACCGGCAGTATAAACTAACCACTCCGGAGTACGGGATTGGTGATTTTATTGAGGACTTAAAGAAAAAAGGCTACCTCAGTGAGGAAGAGCCAGGACAGTATCAGATGACGGCCAAGTCGGAGCAAAAGGTTCGTCATTCCGCTTTGGAGGAAATTTTTGGAAAACTCAAGAAGAGTAAGCCCGGCGATCATAAAACTTTTATTTCTGGCCGTGGTGATGAACAAAGTACGGATACCCGGGCTTTTGAGTTTGGTGATGCCCCAGAACAGATTTCCGTGACCGAATCTCTTCGAAATGCTCAGATCAATCATGGGCTTGATGACTTTAGACTCGCTGAAGATGATCTCGAAATCCGGGAAAGTGAATTCCGATCTCAAACGTCCACGGTATTGATGATCGATATTTCACATTCCATGATTCTATACGGTGAGGATCGGATTACGCCGGCTAAAAAAGTAGCAATGGCACTTGCCGAACTCATTATGCGTAAGTATCCAAAGGATACATTAGATGTAATTGTTTTTGGTGATGATGCGCGCCAAATTGAAATAAAAGATTTACCCTACCTCCAGGTTGGTCCTTACCACACCAATACGGTAGCTGGACTTGAGCTATCTATGGATATTCTGCGAAGGAGGAAAAATCCGAACAAGCAAATTTTCATGATTACCGATGGGAAGCCAACGTGTATCAAGGAGGGAATCAGATATTATAAAAACAGCTTTGGGATTGACAGTAAAATTTTGGGAAAAACACTCACTCTTGCGGGTCAACTTCGAAAGCTGAAGATTCCTGTCACCACTTTTATGTTGGCTTCCGATCCCTGGCTGAAATCATTCGTTAGGGAATTTACTGCTGCCAATAATGGCAATGCGTATTACAGTGGACTCCGCGGGTTGGGTAAACTGGTTTTTGAAGATTTTAGAAATAATCGTAGAAAGAAAATTTGATTACGAACAGATACCATGATAGACGTTGAAAAAATAAATACACTTGGACAGCTCAAAGCTGCCGGTTATCGTTATCGAACAGTCGGGGAAGAGTTGCGGGAAAATTTGATCGAAGCGATTCAATCCGGTAAAACAGTTTTTGGAGGTATCTGGGGTTATGAAGAAACAGTAATTCCGGATATCGAGCGCGCCATTCTCTCTGGTCATAACATTAATCTGCTGGGTTTACGTGGACAAGCCAAAACCAGGATTGCCAGAATGATGGTCCATTTATTGGACCCATACATTCCGGTTATTGCAGGTTCGGAAATCAATGATGACCCGCTGCACCCACTTTCCTATTTTGGTAAAAAGACCGTTGAAGAATTAGGTGACCAAACTCCAGTGACTTGGTTGCCGCGCGAAGAACGCTACACGGAAAAGCTGGCTACGCCGGATGTATCAATCGCTGACTTGATCGGTGATGTGGATCCCATCAAAGCAGCTGCACTAAAGCTTCCTTATTCTGATGAGCGGGTTATTCACTTTGGTTTAATTCCACGTGCCCATCGTGGGTTATTTGTTATCAATGAGCTTCCTGATCTGCAAGCAAGGATTCAGGTAGCCTTATTTAATATTCTTCAGGAAGGTGATATTCAGATTCGTGGTTTTAAACTGCGATTACCCTTAGACATCCGTTTTGTATTTACAGCCAATCCTGAAGACTATACCAATCGCGGTAGTATTGTCACTCCATTAAAAGACCGCATTGGAAGTCAGATCATCACGCACTATCCGGGCTCCGTTGAAATAGGTAAAAAAATTACCGAACAGGAAGCATCCTTATCTTCAGCGCAAAAGTCGGTTGTTCATATTCCGGAAATCGCAAAGGATCTGGTTGAGCAAATTGCCATTGAAGCCCGAAAGAGTGAATTCATTGATTCGAAAAGCGGTGTTTCGGCCCGGCTTACCATTTCTGCTTTCGAAAATATGGTATCGTCTGCTGAGCGACGGATGCTCCGAAATGCTGAAAAGAGTGCTGGTGTGCGAATTTCTGATCTTTATGGAATTGTTCCGGCCATTACCGGTAAGGTGGAACTTGTTTATGAGGGAGAGCAGGAAGGTCCGGTAATTGTCGCCCAGAATTTAATTGGGAAAGCTATCCGCGAACAATTCAAAAATTATTTTCCCGATCCAGAAAAGTTCAGAAAACAAAAAGATAAAAATCCTTACTCCGCAATTGTAGCCTGGTTTAATGAGGGAAATACCATCGACGTTCTCTCCGAAATGGCAACTTCAGACTATCACCGTGTTTTGTCGTCTGTTCCAGGTTTAGAAGTATTGGTTTCTTCTAGTATTGCAAAATTGGATAAAGATGAAAAATTCCTGATGATGGAGTTTTTACTGAATGGTTTGGCGGAGTATAGCTTGATTGGTCGAAATATTTTGACGACGGGTTCCCGGTTCAAGGACTTGATTAGTGGAATGTTTACCCCGCCAGTGCAAGAGGAGGAGGATCAGGATGATGATGATTTGGATCAGTAATGACTTCTCGAAATTCCATCAGCGGAAAGTCTTCAGAATCGGCTCGGGCCGATGAGTCTTCTATTCGAGATCTTCACCGAATGGCAGCCACAGGCGAAGGAATTCGAATAGAATTTAAGGCTAAAGCCAATCATCCAGATAAGATCGCTCGATCCATATGCTCGTTTGCCAATTCAACAGGAGGCACCTTATTGCTTGGTGTTTCTGATGCTGGTGAATTAAATGGGGTTCGGTACCCAGACGAAGACATCCACGCCATTTTTAAATATTTGCGGACTGCCCGGCCTTTTTTAAAATGCCGTTATACCATCATTCCAATTACGGATAAGCGTTCTGTTGTTCGTTTCGATGTATCCGAAAATCGCCGAAAACCTGTCGTGTTAAAATTGGATAAGGGCAAGGCTTTTATTCGAATTGCTGATGCTTGCATGCAAGCTGGCCCTGTAACCAGTGCGGTAATGCGCGAACGATCTTCCTCGATTGGTTCGATGATTACATTTGGTCAAGAGGAAAAGTCCATTTTATCACTTTTTAACTCCAATAAGCCGATGGTTATCCGAGAGATTTCTCGTGCTACCGGTCTTCCGGAAAAGTTGATATTTCAGAAACTTGTTTCTTTGGTATCAGCCGGAATTTTAAAGACCATTCCGGGTAATGAGGAGGAGCAGTTTCTGATGAATCTATCGGGACATTAAATTTTCTTAAATCCTTCTGGTGCCTATGATTATAGGGTGCGTTTGGTTAGATTTGATCAGACGGTCCTTGTAACGTAAATATTGTTTCTAACACTTTTACTATGGCCAAATCCGGCAGGGAAAAGAAAATCTTCGTACTCGACACTTCGGTAATCATTTTTGAACACAACAGCATTCTCAACTTCGCGGAGCACGATATTGTTATTCCCATCACTGTGTTAGAGGAGTTGGATAACTTCAAAAAGGGCAATGACACAAAAAACTTTGAAGCTCGCGAATTCATTCGATTGATTGATAAGTTGGCTAAGGGCCAGATGCTCCATAATTGGAATCCCCTCAATGGAAAAGATAAAGGAAAATTCAAGGTTATCATGGACACCGGTGGCGATGGTGTTACCGATGCCAATCAAATTTTTCATGAGGATAAAGCCGATCACCGAATCCTGAATTGTGCACTAAAGGTTCAGGCTGATGAGAAAGGCCGAAAAGTAATTCTTGTATCAAAGGATATTAACCTTCGGCTTAAGGCTAAATCATTAGGCTTGCTGGCTGAGGATTATACAACAGGTAAGGTTCAAAACATTAGTGACCTGTATTCCGGAAAAACCATCATCGATGAGGTTGATCCTGCTGTGATTGATCTTCTTTACGATAAGGGATATTGTCAACCGCAGGATTTAGGTAAAAATGTTCAGGTAGCTAAGAATCAGTATTACATTCTGAAGAGCGGTAAAAAATCG
>JBMSPY010000015.1:0-16383 GCA_049423005.1 Cyclobacteriaceae bacterium | reverse complement strand
GGTAGTTACATGATACAGCTGAGTAGTGATGTAATCTTGTTCCGTCCAACTTTTACCTCCATTAACAGAGACACTACCTCCTCCGTCATCGGCCACAATCATACGCTGAGGATTATTAGGGTCAATCCACAAATCGTGGTAATCGCCGTGCGGTCCTTGGATCTCCTGATCAAAGGTTACACCGCCATCTGTTGACTTAAAGAAATCGACATTAAGACAGTAAACCGTTTCCTTATCCAACGGATCGGCATAGATACGTGAGTAGTAAAAGGCTCGCTGACGAAGTTTGCGTTCGTCATTAACTTTTTTCCAAGACCAACCCGCATCATCAGACCGATAAACACCACCTTCGTTAGCTTCGACAATAGCCCACAACCGATTGGGATCAACTGGAGAAACAGTAATGCCAATTTTTCCAATAGGACCTGCAGGCATGCCTGGATTTTTAGTCAAATCGATCCAGGTATCTCCCCCATCGACTGACTTCCATAGTTTACAATCGGGTCCACCGCCCCACATTTTCCAGGTCTTGCGGTAGACCTGCCAGGTGGAGGCATAAATAGTTTTAGGATTTTTTCGATCAATTATCAGATCGGCTCCCCCGGCACGCGGACTTACATACAGTACTTTTTTCCAGGTGTTGCCACCATCGGTAGAACGAAATACACCACGCTCTTCATTTTCACCGTATGGATGTCCCAACGCTGAAACATAAACGATATCGGGGTTGGTTGGATGAATTCGGATTCGGGATATAGCTTGTGTTTCTTTCAGGCCCATATGCCGCCATGTTTTTCCTCCGTCGATGGATTTATAAACACCATCGCCTTGAGTAATACTTCCCCTCAATTCCGTTTCACCGCCTCCAATAAAAATGATATCCGGGTTGGTTTCGGCTACAGCCACAGCACCAATAGAGGAGGAAGATATTTGACCGTCGGTCACCGGATACCATTCCTGTCCGCCATCGGTGGTCTTCCACAACCCACCTCCCGTGGCCCCAAAATAATATTCCAGTGGGCGACCAGGGCTTCCGGTTGCACCAAGGGATCGGCCGCCACGAAGCGGACCAACATTTCTCCATTTAAGAGAGGAGTAATACTTGGGATCGACTGATTGAGCTTCAGATCCTACGGAGTAGAATAGGATAAAAATGATCAGCAATGGCCATCGATGAAACATAGAAATAGGGATTTAAGATTTTAATGTAGCTAAATTCGCAGTGAACTGAAATCTCATTGAGACAAACGGTTCAGAAAATTCAAATTTCCCCTTTCGGAAACCAAATGAGGCTCCTGATCATTACTATAATGCTGATTTGCAGCTTGCCGGTTACCGGCTTGGATTTGCCAAAGCTTTCCGGAAAATTTTTATTCCAGGTGAAAACAGGGAAATCCCAGGATTCGATCCCGGCGGTATTCCGTCAAATGACAGCCGAACAAATCGCTAAGGCCTTAACCAACGACACCAAAAAAAAGACGTTTTGGATTAACATGTATAATGCCTGGTATCAGGTTCTGGCTCAGCGCGGACTAAAGCCTCCACAAATCTTCACTGTTAAAGCTCTTTCGTTCAAAGATTTTTCCTTGAGCCTGGATGATATTGAACATGGCATCCTGCGTAAGCATCGGTGGAAATACAGTCTGGGTTACTTTGGTCAATTGGCTCCAGGTAAGATTATTTTACTCCTGACCGTTAATTCCATTGATTTCCGAATTCATTTTGCGTTGAATTGTGGCGCACGAAGTTGTCCACCCATTGCCTTTTATGAAGAGGCACTTTTGAATGAGCAATTGGAGCTTGCCACAAGAAGTTTTTTACAAAATGAAACAAAGGTAGATTCCGGAAAAAAAGTAGTGCAGGTGACAAAAATTATGCAGTGGTTTTCGGGCGATTTTGGTGGTGGCTCTGGTCAACTAAAAATACTTTCTACGTATTTGGGACGCGATTTTTCCGGTTACCGGATCGTTTATAAGGACTACGATTGGACGGCCGATCTCATGAATTTCAGTCTAACTCATTAAATGCACGAGCGGGGCTATCAAATTTAATTCTCAACTGGACTAAACTATATTGATTTTTCGAAAATTTTACAGATTAATTGCATGGAGACCTATACCAAATCTTACACTATCCGTAACTGGTAAGAGACAAAAAAAGTACTACCTAAATTATCACGTGGAAAAAACTACTCGGACTTGAGCGCTGGTGAGCCATAAAATTTTGGCTCCTGAAGAATGAGGTTTGTCGCCATTCCATCAAAAACAAAAAAATGGAAAGGCAGAACAGAGTACCAATACAATCGACCCAATAATCCAACTGGCCTGAACGTAGCTGTCTGAATCAATTCATGGTGATCACCTGATTTTCGAATTCGGAATTCAAGCCAGGCCTCACCCGGTAATTTCATTTCGGCGTAAAGTAGTAAACGCATATCTGCCTTATCGGCCACCAACACGCGCCAAAAGTCTAAGGTATCTCCTGGATTAATTTCGGTGGCATTCGTACGACCTCGCCGAAGTCCCGGACCCCCCACGAACTTGTCTAAAATTCCACGCAATCTCCAGAGGAAATATCCGTAGTACCAACCGCGGTCACCGCCTATGGACCAAATGTTCTGAAGGACCCGATCCGGGGAAATGGTGAAATCCTTTACCCTGCGATCGGTAAAGCATCCATTTATCGGAACCTCCACATGGGCAAATAAATCCGTTTCTGTTGTGCTGGAAACAAAAGCATCTTTCCAACTGGATACGACTGCATTTTGTTCAACTCGCTGAATAGCCAATGATAAAGCCTCACGGTAGGTCATTGGTTTTATTCCTAGTAACTCATTCAGGTTATTCGGAGTGGCCACCACCTCTACCTTCATACTGTTCACCAGGTTAACCGCGAGCTTATAACTAGTCGCGGTAACAAAATACAGCCAATAGGAACTGAGTCGAGGAGTCATTACGGGCAACGTAATGATGAGTCTCTTTAATTTCCGAAGCTCAGCCAGCTGCATCAGCATCTGTTTGTACGTAAGAATATCCGGACCACCGATATCATAAGAGTTGTTAAACGTTTCCTCTCGTCTAAGTACCCCGGAAAGATATTGAAGGACATTCCGCACCGCGATAGGCTGAGTTCTGGTGTTCAACCAGCGCGGCGTGATCATTAGCGGAAGTTTTTCCACCAAATCACGTATGATTTCAAAGGAACTACTGCCTGAACCGACGATGATTCCTGCTTTCAAGGTTGTTACCGGAATGCCACTGGATCGAAGAATCGTATCCACATGAGCTCTCGAAGCCAAATGCTTTGATAGTTTCTCCTGGTTAATGATGCCCCCCAAATAAATGATTTGGCGTGCATTCGTTGAGGTAATGAGCTTAACAAAATTTTTAGCCGATTTCTCCTCTAGTTTATCAAAATCCTCCATCCGATCCGACATGGAGTGAATGAGGTAATAGGCTGCATCAATATCTTTAATCTCAGGATGATCGATTGGATCTTTTAGGAAGTCAACCTCAAGCACTGAAATATTAGGATTACTATAGACACCGCCAACCGGAAAACGTTTCCGATCACGGACACTACAAACTACCTGGTGGCCCGCAGCCAACAAAACAGGCAACAGTCGTTTACCGATGTAACCATTGGAACCAGTCAGGAGTACTTTCATAATCTAAACCCTTAAGTTACCAAGTCCACCATCAACTCCAATAACCTGACCAGTGATCCAGGATGATTCGTCCCCAATAAGAAAACAGGTAAGCTTAGCCATATCCTCAGGCGTGCCAACACGTTGAAGAGGATGACGTTTTCCTGCAGCCTCCTTTTTTTCAGGAGTATTGAGAAGATTGCCAGCAAGTGGCGTATCGGTTAATGAGGGAGCAATAACATTGACCCGGATTTGAGAAGCAGCCAACTCAGCGGCCAGACTTTTAGCCAAACCTTCCACAGCACCTTTTGATGCGGCGATGGAAGCATGAAACGGCATGCCTGAAGCAACCGCTACGGTACTGAAGAGCACAACGCCAGAACCACCTGCTTTTTTCAAGGATGGCAACACCTTCTGAATTACTGAAACTGCACCAATGACATTTTGCTGAAAATCAGAAAGAAAATCCTGTGCAGAAAGACGTTGAAAAGGTTTTAGATTGATGGAACCTGGGCAGTAAACCAGACCATGGAGTGTTTCGGGCAATGCATTAAGAAGATCCATTGAATCTTTGGCAACATCCATTTGGATACAGTTCACACCTAAGGCTTCCAGCTCCGGTGAAATCGATCGGGAGACAGCATAGACGTTTCCCTGCTCGCGGAGTAATTCATCAGACTTAAGTCCGATGCCTTTTCCTGATCCAATGACGAGGTAATTTTTCATAGTTAATCGTTTTTAGACTTTTGATTTTTATTCATTCGGCAGCGATCGCTGCAGTACTTTACATCATCCCAATTTTTTTCCCATTTCTTTCTCCAACTGAACGGACGACTGCACGTCAGACAAATTTTTTCAGGAAGATTCAGCTTTTTATGTGCCATGCCATTAATGTTCCAAAGGTTTAACAGGCTGATCTGGTCGTGCATAAGACCATCTACCCGTCATAACCACACGTGTATACGCATCCAGGCCGGCACAGGTTAGAACATCGGCTTTCTCTGGATTGAAGAAGCCTTCGGAATTGATACTTTCGTCATCCACCATAATCTGATGAA
Source organism: Cyclobacteriaceae bacterium (assembly GCA_049423005.1). Lineage (GTDB taxonomy): Bacteria > Bacteroidota > Bacteroidia > Cytophagales > Cyclobacteriaceae > ELB16-189. Next base: position 11,679 of record JBMSPY010000015.1, on the reverse strand, counting down.
GAGCGCCTATAACCAAAATGGTTCCATTCACGTTAAGTTCTTGTTGTGAAACAAAGCGCATCGCCACTTTTACGATAGCTTCCTTTACAAATGGCGCTGCGTGATCCGAAACATATTCCTCTTCAAATCCACAAGCCTGAAATTCGGAGACCTCTTCAGGGAATTTGGCAGAAGTCTGATGCACGGACCGATGCAGGGACGAAGGCATAAAATTTATGGTGTAGACTCCAGTCTCCACAAGATTAGAGAGCGTGTCGCGACGAACGGTGGCAGGTCGAAACAGGAGTCCCCAAAGCGCCGGATCGGCACCAATGTGAATCAGTGAATTAAAAACAGCAAGATTACTACGACCAGAGAGAGATCGTGTTCCTACAAGGACCGCCGGCCGTACACCTGCCAATGAATTAATCAGTGTGGCTCGGTAGCGTTGCTCCAGCGATTTGATTTGTGATTCCAGCAGATTCATACATTTTTTGACGTTTCAAATTCCAGTTCTGATTGTGGGGAGGCGGTGGTAATGAATTTTTTTCGAAAATGACGTTCAGCTTTATTCCAATAACCTGAGAAGGAAGGAAAATATCCACTGACCTCCGCGCACATCCAATCCCGTTCATGTCTGATGCCCTGATAATGCTCGTTCAAGGGGTGTTCTTTATAGTGAATTTCAGAACCATCGATTAGTAGAGACAATTCACTCCAGGATCCGGAGAAAATTCGAATGCCGGGAATGTTAGCTGAAAGTTGCAATGAAAACTCAATGCAGGCCTTACTGACAGGATAGCGCTCAAATACATCCGTTTCAAAAAACAGAATTCGATTGGCTTCGCGCTCCGGCATCCAGTTGGGATCAATATTGTAATAATTAAATAGAAGTACCGGAAGTTTAGGATCAATACCACTTAAATCGCTGGAGGGTAACTCCGTTGTTAATTGAAAGGGTGTTGCCTCAACTAGATTTTCAGGAACCGGAATAAACGGAAGTAACCCGTAATCCACATCCAGAAAAGTACCCGTCTGTTTTTTTCCGGTATAACGACTAATGTTTTCCTGATTGGCAAAATACTTTTTCGAGCTATTGGAGCCAGCAACCCACTGCCAACTACACGCATTGGAAGCCCAGTCGCCATCAAGCAGGTGGTAATACATCCAACGTGCCGGTTCGTGCCAACCATAGCGCGCCACATTACAGGTAATCGAAGCGGTGTACATCCGGCAATGGTTGTGCATATAGCCCGTGTCGATAAGCTCCTTTATGGACAGATCTACTCCAGTTATACCGGTTGAAGCAGTTGAGACAGCCCGGGGTATCCCTTGGGAGCGGACATCAACCTGAGGTTGACGGAGATCGTTGTCAACTGATTTTTTTTGCCAAACCCGTTGAAAATATTCTCTCCAGGCTAACTCACGAACCAACGTCTCACAGGATTCAAAATCAAGGCCTGAATCAATCAGATGATGGAGAACCTGTTTTGTGCTGAGAAATCCTCTTGACATGTAAGGCGACAAACGGGTAACAGCTCCGGTAACGTAATTTCGTGTTTGGCTATAACGAACCGGATCAATAGACGCCAGGCGTTCGTGAATAGATTTGGTATCGGTAGGAAAAGCTTTTTTCATGTCTTCAGATTTTTTCCAGGAAACGGTCTGCGCGGGTTAACAACTCTTTCTTTCGAGAGGAGTCCATTTTATCAAACGTCTTAATCAACATTCCGAGACGCGGGTTTTTCAAAAAAAAGTTTCGCTGTCGATGCATAAATCTCCAAAAAAGAGCATCCCATACTTCCGCCCATGGTTGCTTGGATGGATAGTCGCTCATCTTCAGGATGTAATTACTTCCACTGATATACGGTTTCGTGCACATCAATCCACCGTCTGCAAATTGAGACATGCCGTAAACATTGGGTACCATAACCCAATCGTAGGCATCAACATACATTTCCATAAACCACTGATAAACTTCATCGGGATGGATTTCGCACAACAGCATAAAATTTCCGAGAACCATCAAACGTTCGATGTGGTGGTTGTAACCTGTGGAAAGAAGTTTTTGAATGGCATCATCGACCGGGGTGATGCCTGTAGTTCCCGTATAAAAAGACTTTGGCATGGTTCGGGTCCAACCCCAAAAATTGGTCGTTCGTTGCTGCCTTCCTCTATAACTATAAACGCCACGAATAAATTCCCGCCAACCAAGGATCTGACGAATGAATCCTTCCAGACTATTTAGGGGAATATCAAATTCCTCTGCACAATCGATGGATTTCTTAATAACCTGATCAGGTGTTAATAAACCTGAATTGAGCAACGGGGATAGTAAGGAATGATGAAGCAGATGTTCTCTTGAAACAATAGCATCTTCATAAATTCCAAAATCTTTAAATCGGTTTTCTAAAAAATCATCAAGCCATTTGCCGGCCTGAGTATGGTCAATGGGGTAGACTAATGGTGAATCAATTGATCCGGAATTAGCAGCAAATTCCTGACTTATACTCGTCTTAGCGGCAGCGTACCATTTTGATTGTGGAGTTTTTACCAGTTGAGGAGGACGCGCATTTTTTGGGAATTTCAACCGATTGTCTGCATCGAAAGTCCATTTACCTCCAGTTGGAGCTCCAGCTTTATCTACCAAAATGGAGAATCGCTTTCGTTGACGTATGTAGTAATCCGTTTGAAAATAATTTTTTCTTCCAACAAACCATTCTTCAAGCGATTGGGTGGTCTCTAAAAAGGAGGGATTGGAACGTATGTTTAGCTCCAGGCCATTAATACTGCAAGCCAACTGAATGCGTTGACTTAGCCAGTAATCTACCGGATCATAAATCAGCAGCTTTGTATAGCCCTGATCAGCAAACCATGGAATCAACGCTTGAATATCGCTCCGGTCATCAGCAGATTCTATGTAGGTGACCTTAAAATCCTTCTTGGTCAGGAAGGTTTCAAAGGCCCTCATGGAGGCGCGATGAAAAATCAGTTTCTGTCGGTGAAAGGCAAATTGACGGAAATACAAATATTCCTCCACCAGGAATACCTCATTCGAGGTAGCATGTTCAGCGCAGGACTTAAAGAGCTGATTCGGAAGGATAAGGGTAACAGATTTCACACGTTCAACTGATCAAATGAACGAAATACGAAACAAAAATCAGTCGGACAGAGGGCCATCGGAAGGTATGGCGACGTGAAACGGAAAGATTATTGAGTGATCGGGTTTTATTCACTCCCAAAAAAATACTCTCCACACCACTTCATGGAAGACTTCATTCCGCAGCGTGAAACCTTTAGTCGGCTGTTGGAGTTTATTCGCGGACCAAATAAAACAATTATGAAAAATATGTTGAACCATCTAAAAGCTTCCCTACTAACAGTAGCCGCCGTACTCGTCTTCATTTCCTGTTCAGAAGAAAATGAAATTAAAGTACCATCCGGACCTACTAAGACAGTAGTTGAAGTTGTAACAGGTTATCCTGATCTTTCTATTCTTGAGGCCGCTCTTGTAAAATATCCTGATTTGATCACCACACTAAGTGGAGAAGGTTCATTCACGGTATTTGCACCAAATAATGCTTCCTTCACCAATTTGTTAGCTGCTATTGGTCAAACCAATTTGAATGATATCCCTGAGGATGTGCTGAAAAGCATTCTGCAGTACCACGTTGTAGCTACAGCGTCCTTGAAGTCAACAGACCTCAGCAACGGTACAGTTAAAGCAGTTAATGGTGAGGATATCTCCATAAACGTTTCTTCTGGCGTTAAAATCAACTCTACAGTTTCTGTAGCGGTTGCAGACGTAGAGGCTACCAACGGAATTGTTCATATCGTAGACGCTGTGTTGGTTAATCCCAGCATTAAGCCTATCGTAGGAACTATTGTTGCTCCTGCCTACTTCAACAAAAATTTCAGCACACTGATCGCCGCTGTTAAAGCAGCAAGCCCAAGCATTCTGACTACACTGTTGGGTAATGGTCCTTCGAACAAGAAGCTTACGCTTTTCGCTCCAACTAACGAGGCTTTTGCTGCAGCAGGAATTACTTCCCTGCCTAACCGCGCTACGCTGGATGCCGTATTAGCTTACCACGTTATTGATGACGAAGTTTTAGCTTCTGAATTACCTTCAGGAAGCGCTGCCATTCCTACCTTAAACGGAAATTTCTATTTGAGCAATAACGGTGCTAACGGTGTATTCATCAATGCGCGCACTCAAGTTGTAGCTACCGATATTAAAGGTTCAAATGGTGTTGTTCACGTAATCAACCGCACTTTACTGCCACCTTCCAAGACTATAGCTACAATTGCTTCGGAATTAGCTAGCGGTAGTGCACCACAATTCACGCAATTGGTTGCTGCCTTAGTAAGAACAAGCGGTACAGGAACTGATCTTTTAGCTGCTGCAGCTGATGCGAATGCTAACCTGACTGTATTTGCTCCAACTGATGCTGCTTTCCAGGCTTTGTATACTGCTCTGGGTGTAAACGGTATCAACGATATCGACATCAATACCTTGACTGCGGTTTTAAAGCACCACATCGTAGCCGGTCGTGTATTTTCAACAGACCTTAAAAACGGTACAGCCGCGACTTTGAATGGCAACATTACCATCAATGCCTCCACGGGCACGATTACCGATGGTCAGTCAAATGCCGCTACGCTGAATTCGAATGCTGCGTTATTGAATGTATTGGCAACCAACGGTGTAATCCATACCATCAACCAGGTGCTTTTGCCTCAATAATTTCTTAGGTTATATTTGCTATCGCCTCTCTTGTCCAAAGGACGGGGGAGGCGATAGTCTATTTAAAGGGTCCCTGTAAGGCAAAGAAACAGATCAAGAATGTTCAGACTCAAGTATCGCTACCTGTTCATTCTACTCCTTTCGGTTTATTCGTTTCTCAATATTCTGTTCACTTCTGGCGACCAGGTGGTTGGAGTGCAACTTCCTTACGGAACTTTATTTGCAGTCATCACTTTAATTGTATTAGCCATTTGGGAGGTAAACAGATTTTTCGAATCCTTCCTGAGTCGTATCAATGAATTTTTAAATAAGGCTATCCATCCACTGATCATTCTTTTTGGGCTGAGTTGCTTTGGAGTATTTGGGATCAGCAATGGCATTCTTTTCTTATTATCAAAATTTACCCATCCCGATATAAATTGGAATCAGGAAAATCTATTACTTCTACTAACTTTTGGATTCCGGGTCAATCTTTTTCTGAATTCAGTGAATGGCATTTGGTTTTACATGTCCCGTTTACGCCAAACTGAAATTGAGGCTGCCCAATTAAAAAAGGAAAACCTGGAGGCCCAATTTGAAGCCTTACGCAGTCAGATCAACCCACATTTTCTCTTTAATTGTTTGAATGCACTGTCGACCCTTGTTTACCGTGATGCAGAGGTATCTGCAAAATTTATCGCTCAACTTTCCAACGTCTATCGGTACCTCTTATACAACCAGGAAAAAAAGCTTGTAACACTTCACGATGAAATGGCATTCCTGGAATCTTATCTTTTTTTATTAAAAATCAGGTTTGGGGAAAATATCGAAATACGCAAGGAAATTGCCGAAAAATACGAGCACTACCATGTTCCTCCGGCGGCATTACAAATGCTTATTGAAAACGCAATCAAACATAATGTTGTATCTTCACGAAACCCATTACGAATCGATATCCTTTGTATAAATGGTTTTGTGGAGGTCACAAACAATCTCCAGGAAAAAACAATAAAAGAAGAATCGACTCACATTGGGCTTGAGAATATCCGGAAGCGTTACGAATTTCTGACTGATAAGAAAATTACCATTTCAAGAACGGAAACTGATTTTCGGGTTTCCATACCACTTATTAACCTAGAGCAATGAAAACAATTATCGTAGAAGATGAAATACTAGCGGCAGATCGACTGGCAGACCTTATCCGATCTGTTGAACCTTCCGCGGTAATCGCTGAGCGATTTGATACCGTCCAGGATACCGTTGAATTTTTTCGAGCCGGTGGTAAAGCTGATTTATTATTCATGGATATTCAGCTGGCCGATGGTAAAAGTTTTGAAGTCTTCAATCATGTAGACATCCAAATTCCAATCATCTTTACAACAGCCTACGATCAGTACGCGCTGGAGGCGTTTAAGACCCATAGCATAGACTACCTGCTTAAGCCAGTTCAAAAAGAAGAGTTGGAAAGAGCTATTGGAAAATATAAATCACTGAGTAAATCAGCCAGTGGGTTTGGAGAAAAGGAAATTGAAGTATTGCGCCAACTCCTCCGACAATCAGCCGGAGGTTACAAAGAACGAATCATGATTAAATCGGGCAATAAGCTTCAATACCGGCCCGTAGACTCCTCTGCCTACTTTTATGCCGATGGTAAAGCAGTTTATATGGCCGTTCGCGGTGAAGGAACCCGTTACCTGATTGACCACACCTTAGAGGAATTAGAACAAATCCTTGACCCCAAGATGTTTTTTCGAATCAGTAGAAAATTCCTCGTCAATTTCAATGCAATAGCTGAATTACGCGGCCTGGTCAGCTCCAAACTGGAGATTAAATTAAATCAGCCCTGCGAACATGAGCTCGTTGTGAGTCGGGAGCGTGCCGCAGATCTTAAAGCCTGGTTGGATCGGTAAAGCTCGCCTTATGGTCAGAATTTGTTTTTTACTGATTCTGCTGCAGGGTATAAGCCTAAACTCCTATTCTCAGGAATATTTACCCGACAAAATGACGGGTACATGGAACGGCTTCCTTCAAATCTGGTCCAATGGACAAAAAAAAGATAGTGTTCAGGTTAAATTAACCATCCTGAGAATTGAAAAGGAGAGCTGGCAATGGCGCATGGAGTATTTGTCTGACAAGGCGCCAATGGTTAAAGATTACCGATTAAAAGTTAAGGACCGCGAGAAAAATATTTTCATTACCGATGAAGGCGATGGCGTAGAACTGGAAGATTATACCTTCGGAAATAAGATGTATAGCTTATTTGAAACACAAGACTACTGGCTAACCAGTACTCAAGAATTGAGAAATGGTAAATTGATTTTTGAAGTTACGGCCGGTAAAAAGTCTGGTGTTTTAGATAAGGGAGTAACCAATTATTCGGTAACAAGTATGCAACGTGCCGTTTTATCAAGACAATAATACTATATGCTCAATAAGATCTTAAACCTAATAGGACTTGTCGCAGTCATCTACGTAAACTATCTGGCTAATGCCCTTCCCATCAATGGTAAAACAACTGGCGCTTTATCGGATCAATATGCCAACCTATTCGTTCCGGCAGGACTAACATTCGCCATTTGGGGACTGATCTACTTGTTGTTAATTGTGTTTGTCATTATTCAGTTCCTACCTCAGTTTCAATCCAGCGTAACTACAAATTATTTATTTGTGCTCACCTGCGCTTTCAATATATCCTGGATAATTGCCTGGCATTATGAAAAGATGGCTTTGTCTTTAGTTATCATGCTTGGGCTTTTGGTAACACTGACGGTGATGAATCTGAGCCTATCTCAGGAAAAACAGCAACTACACCGATTGATTTTTGGTGTTTACCTGGGCTGGATTCTAATCGCCACTGTCGCTAATGCGACCGCTGGACTAGTCTCCATGCAATGGAACGGGTTTGGTATAAGCCAAGTTACCTGGACCTTAATGCTCATTGGAGTTGGCGCTTTGATTGCAGGCTTCGCCATGTTTCGACTTAATAATCCTTACTTGGCCATTTCAGTGGCCTGGGCCTTTTTAGGAATTGTTATTAAACGGACAGCGGATCAACCAAATATTGTACTTGGTGCCAAAGTTGGAATGGTACTGGTTTTAGTGGCCTGTATTTTTGTAATTATTCGAATGGTGCGACTGAAGAGCGCCTGAGTTTCTTAGCACGCCTCCTTAATACTCTTTTCATGTTTTAAAAAGCACCCCAGAGAAGGTGTGCGGAGTATTTTTTTTCATAAAATCCGAAGAGCGCTTACCTTAGAGCAATCAACCTCAATCAAATGACAATAAAAAATTACTGGGTATTTTCCGTTGTCTTCCAGGTAATCTGCATAACAGGATTTGGTCAGAAAAAGAATCAAACACCGGCCATTTATTTTCCTCCTGCAGGCAACTGGGAAACCAGATTTCCTGAACAGTTGGGACTTCAATCTAATAAGATCAAAGAAGCCATTGACTGGGCAAAGGCATCGGAATCAAAAAATCCACGAAATATGGAAGTCAATCATTACCGAACCTTTGGAAAGGTGGAACCTTTTGGCGACGGAATTGGGCCATTCAAAGAGCGCGGTGATCAAACAGGAGTAATTATATATAAAGGATATGTGGTGGCTTCCTGGGGTGAGCCCCATCGACCAGATATGACTCATAGTGTGACCAAAAGTTTTTTAAGTACCGTGACCGGTCTTGCTATAGACAAAGGCCTGATCCGAAGCGTGCACGATACGGTGCGAAACTACATTGCACCGGTTTTACCCTATACCACCACCCTACAACGAAACAAAGCGCAGGATATCGGAAAGCCATATTTCCAGGAATTATTTGAATCACCACACAACCGCTCCATAACCTGGGATCATTTATTAAGACAAACCAGCGATTGGGAAGGAACCTTATGGGAGAAACCCGATTGGGCAGACCGACCTTCTGATAAACCCGATGAATGGCTTACTCGAGTACGAAATAAACCAGGCACTGTTTACGAATACAACGATGTTAGGGTAAATGTCCTTGCGCTCGCAACCCTCATGGTTTGGCGTAAGCCGCTTCCGGTTGTATTGAAGGAAAACATCATGGATCCAATCGGCGCCTCTCCTACCTGGAGATGGTATGGATATGAAAATTCATGGGTTATTCTGGATGGACAAGTGGTTCAATCTGTTTCCGGAGGTGGTCATTGGGGAGGTGGAATGATGATCAACGCAATGGATATGGCACGATTTGGCTACCTATTGCTTCGTAAGGGTCGGTGGAGTGACCAACAATTAATTTCCGGTGAATGGATACAGATGGCTAGCACACCAACTGTAGCACAAAACGATTACGGATTTATGAATTGGTTTCTGAATACCAATAAAAAATTTCTTCCATCAGCGCCCGCCACCGCTGTTACACATGTTGGTAACGGAACCAACATCATTTACGTAGATCAGGAAAATGATTTGGTGGTCGTTTGCCGATGGATTGAGAATGGAAAACTGGATGGAATGATTTCCAGGATTCTGGAAGCTTTACCATCGGCAACGAAGTAAGTCGGGAGGAAGTTTTTTCTATTTTTCCAAAACTGGTACGTTGGCCATCAGGGATCTCAAATCCTCATCCTCCACTTGCTTCTTTTCATCGGCTACACGAAGAAAATATTCATAGATGGTATTGATGTCAGATCCTACCAGGTTATAACCCAGTTGCTCAATTCGGTATTTAAGCGCCGCACGACCGCTTCGCGCTGTTAGAATTATAGAGCTGGAAGGCACACCGACTGATTCCGGTGTCATAATCTCATAATTTTCAGCATGCTTCAGGAATCCATCCTGATGAATTCCGGAAGAATGCGCAAAAGCATTTTTTCCTACGATAGCTTTATTCGGTTGAACCGGCATGCGCATCATACTGGTCACCAACTGACTGATGTCGTAGATGCGGTCCGAAATAATATTGGTCGCTAATTTCAAATCTTTGTGAACCTGACAAATCATAGCCACTTCCTCTAGAGAAGTGTTTCCAGCACGCTCGCCGATACCATTGATGGTCACCTCTGCTTGTCTTGCGCCATTGACCAAACCAGAAATAGTATTGGCCGTAGCCATTCCAAGGTCATTATGACAATGGACACTAATGACGGCTTTATGGATGTTTTTAACATGCTCAAATAAATAAGCAATGCGCTTTCCATAAAGCTCAGGGATACAGTAACCCGTAGTATCAGGAATATTTACTACATCGGCACCCGCTGCAATAACGGCTTCTGTCATTTGCGCTAAAAAAGCGAGGTCAGCACGACCGGCATCTTCAGCGTAAAATTCTACTTCATGGCCTTTCGACTTTGCATATTTGACCGCCTCTACACCTTGTTCCAAAACTTTTTCACGTGAGCTGCGAAACTTATGTTGAATGTGAATATCCGACGATCCAATACCGGTATGAATACGACCTCTGCGGGCATGATGTAGGGCTTCTGCAGCCACATCAATGTCCTCTTTTTTAGCGCGCGTAAGCGCACAGATAACAGGACCTTTTACAGCTTTTGAAATTTCAATGACGCTCAGAAAATCACCTGGGCTGCTGATGGGAAACCCAGCCTCGATGATATCGACACCTAAAGCCTCTAGCTCCCGGGCAATGATGACTTTTTCTTCTGTCTTTAGCTGACAACCCGGAACCTGTTCACCATCGCGAAGTGTCGTATCAAAAATGTGGATTTTGTCCATAGAATGATTTTTTCAGAGTTCAGTTTTTTAATCTGGAGAGCACAGCTTCTCCCATGGCAGATGTATTCAATATATTTTCCTTAAGAGTAGTAGCATCCGCGATGTCACCGGTTCGGTAACCATCACGAAGTGTTTGTTCAACCGCACGAATCACGAGATCGGCAGCAGATTTCATTCCCAAAGAAATATCCAGCAAAAGAGCAGCAGAAAGAATGGATGCAAGCGGGTTCGCAATACCTTTTCCGGTAATGTCGTGGGCACTTCCATGTATTGGCTCATAAAGTCCAACCGAATCTCCAACCGAAGCAGAGGCTAACATTCCCATTGAACCTGCAATTTGTGACGCTTCATCAGTGAGTATATCGCCAAAGAGATTACCCGTAAGAACCACATCAAAGCTTCTCGGATTTTGAATAAGCTTCATGGCCGCTGCATCAACAAACTGGTGCTCTAGTTCAACATCCGGATAGTGTTTTCCAATTTCCTGAACCACCTCACGCCAAAGTCTGGAACTCTCCAACACATTAGCTTTATCAACTGAGGTTACCTTCTTTCTCCTGGTCTGTGCAGCTTTGAAGGCCTTGTGGGCAATGCGCTCTACTTCGTAGCGGGAGTAGATCATCGTATCGTAGGCCGTATTATTTTCATTTTCGCGGCCTCTTTTTCCAAAATAGACGTCTCCGGTGAGCTCGCGGAAAAAGAGAATATCGGATCCCCGAAGTACTTCAGGTTTGATGCTGGAGGCACCAAGCAATTCATCGAAAAGTCGGATGGGTCGCAGGTTGGCGTAAAGTCCCAGCTCCTTCCTCATTTTTAACAACCCTTGCTCTGGCCGAACCTTAGCAGAAGGGTCATTGTCGTATTTCGGATGACCAACAGCTCCAAAAAGAATGGCATCGCAATTCTTCAGTTTGTGAAGGGTAGCTTCAGGCAGTGGCTCGCCGGTGACTTCGATGGCCTGGTGGCCAATCAGAGCAGAATCAAATTCAAAATTGTATCCGAATAATTGAGCAATTCGCTCCAGAACTTTTTTTCCTTCGGTGGTAACCTCTTGGCCGATCCCATCTCCAGGCAGAATGACAATCTTCTTATTCATGCGTTGCAAATCGTTCAATTACTTTTAAGATCAAAAGCCCTGATCTCCTCACGAAGGCTGAGTAAATAATCAATGTCATCGTATCCGTTCATGAGACAATCCTTTTTGTACGGATTGATTTCGAAAGTAGAAGACCAATGACCAGCAGAGATCTGCTGCCCTGAGAGATCCAACTT